>CAYRPF010000019.1:4396-32421 GCA_964426185.1 uncultured archaeon
TGGTCATATAAATAAATGAAAAGACCCTTTAAAAAAAAAATTTCTATTTAATTTAAAAATAAAAAGGGCATATAGATAATATTTAAGAGATTTGAAAATTAGCAAAATCTTAATGCTGAAACTTCTTCAAAACTTGCTGGAAAAACCCACGTTGGGCAGAAGTTCCTGATTTTGCCAATCTTTCGATAATTAACTCGGGAGTGGAATTTGCTAAATAATGATAATGAGGGTTTCTATCTACAATTAATTCTAAGTTTTCATCCAATCCTTTTGCTTCAATCCCATCCAATCGAATCTTTGACCGATCTTTTTCAGATAATTCTGATAGAATCAATTCGCCTAAATGTGTCACAAAGATGCCGAAATTATTTGCATTCGATAATATTAAAGTGAAAATACTCGCCAATACCTTGGCGGCAGCGGTAGGTTCGGTAATTGCTTCTAATTCATCGGCGAAAATTAATTTTCTAGCAGATGATTGAGCCATTGAAACAAATTGAAGCAAAGTTGTCTCGAAAGCGCCTGCCGATATCTGCCCGCTAGATTTTTTAAAGAAATAGATTTCATCAAAGGGTGTATAAATAAAACTCCCAATGGAGGGAAATCCCATCTGGGCTAATAAAATTGCTTGTGCAAATGTCAATAAGCACATTGTTTTTCCACCCGAGTTACTCCCAGTTAATAGAGCTAAATTAGCGTAAAGTGGTTTGGAATCTAAAGAACTAGTTTGAATACTATTAAAACTTGAGCAAAGTTGACTATCACCAATAATATAAGAAATTGGTACAGGGGTTACAGGATGATTAATCTCATTTTTATTACTAGATTTGACTTGTGAAAGAAATTCTTGTTGAAGGTGCAGATTAACCATATTCTTTCCCCCAAGACCCGCCCCATCTGTGATTAAATTGGGAATCGATAATTCATAATCCTTAGCAAATCGACCAATAGCATAAAAAAATTCAAATTCTAATAATGTTTGGTGGAGTTCTAACAGATAATGATGAGTTTGCTCCAATTCGATGGCAATTTTATTCATTATATTGAAGCGATGGGTAAAATATCGAGCAGTAACTATCTTTTCTAATAGAAGAATGGCAGAGTCTTCGAAATGGAAAGGGTATTCTAAAAACTCGGGAATTAACTGAGTAAAATAATCTTCTGATTCTGATGATAAGAACAACTCTTTTCGTAGAAATTCGATGTTATTTTGTATTATCTCGGATATCAAATCATCAACTTCGGCTGGAATGTAACTTCTCAAGGACTCTGAGGTAACATCATTTCGAAATAAGTTAAGTATTTGTTTTCCTTGAATTTCAATGGAGCGGTCTCCAATTTCTCTCTGAATTTCTTGATTTATGCGGCCTTCTGCTTCAGAAACAATAGAATCAAAATTTTTATACACTTGGTAATAACAATCTAACGTAGCATCAACATTTTCACGGATATCACCGTTAGAATTCAGCACAGAAGCATTTTCTTTTATCTGTTTCAAAGTTTGTAGGTCTATTTTAGAAAGAAAATCTTGTAATAACTTAGTTTCCTTAGTATTTTTTAACATAACTACAATTTTTATCATATTCTGGATGAGATCTTTGTTAAAACTGAAGAAATTAATAATTCTTTCAGGAATTAAAGAAGCTTCATCTATCTGATTTGGATTAAATGTAAGAATATTAGGCAGATTAGGTATGTTACGCGAATTTCTGCCTATATAAACTACGACATTGAAATTACGCGAATATTGATTAAACAACCCTGAAATATCTTGATTTTCATCTAATTTGATCAATTCCATATCAATTAAAGAATTGAATTCTTTCTCTTGTAATTCTTGTAGAATTTGTTTTGAATCTGTTAAGCAAATACGGGTTTTGATTTTGGAAAAGCTTTCAATTTGCTTCAAAATATTTAATTTCTGCAAAGATTTTGAAAAACCTGCTGCTTCGAGCTGTGCTCCAAATCGATTGAAAAATTGAATTGCTCGATCAAAATATTGGTGCCTTTCCTGAATTAAATGGATTTTCGTGGAAGGCAAAGGAATAAAATAATGTAATTTCTGTTTAGAATACTCTGTTTGAGTGTACTGCGCAATAATTTGTTTAATTTGCTGAAAGATTTCTAATAAATCAGGAGTTTTTATGACATCTGATAAAGATACACCCTCTTTCAATTCAAAGTATGTTTGAGAAAATCGGAGGGCTTGTTTGAAGGTAAAGCCAGGTGCACAACCTATAAAGCCATTTTTTATGGCATGAAGTGCACTTTCTTCAGAACCATAATAGGAGAGCAATTTTTCTTTGGTTTTTTGTCCAATTCCTGGAAAATGGGCTAAATCAAAGGTTTTTATCTCTGTCAGCTGTGATATAGATTGTTTTTGTGTAACTGCCATGATTATGAAGAAACTGTTAAATAAAATTATAATCTCGAAGAGTCTGTCAATTTAATAAAAAATAATAATTTGAAATTACAAAAATTTCTTAAGAAGATATTGAATTGAATGCAAGATTATTGCCGAAATATACTTGATTTATTGGGTAAACAAGAATTACACAACCCAAAAATCATCTTCGTCCCGATATACTCCAACCGTATTACCACATACGGGACATTTTATTCCAGCGTTATTCGTTAAATTATCATTTTCTGAATTATTATTTAAAAATAACGAGAAATAGAAAAAATTTAAAGTACTTGAGAATAACGCTTTAATTCCCACTCCGTAACTTGATTACGATATAAATTATACTCCTTCCACTTCAAATCACTGTAAGCACGATAGGCATCTTCACCTAACAATTCCCGAGTAAATGATGAACGCTCCATATGTCGCAGGGCTTCATCCAAACTTGTGGGAATATTCTCAATCCCCATATTACGCAATTCTTCTTGAGTTAAATGGAATAAGTTGATATCTATAGCTTCGGGAGGTTCAATTTTATACTTAATCCCATCTAAACCTGCATTTAGAAGGGCAGCGAATTGTAGATACGGATTTCCGGCAGGATCTGGGCTTCGGATTTCACAACGGGCCGCATTCGCTTTATTGAAAAAGTTAGGCACCCTTATCAGCATGGAACGATTTTTAAAACCCCATGCTATTAAAGTCGGGGCTTCATATCCGGGAACTAACCGTTTGTAAGAATTAGGCCATGAATTGAGGATAGCAGTCATACTATGTGCATGTTTCAACTGCCCAGCAATGAAATAACGTAGCGTTTCTGAGATTTGATTTGGATCTTCGGCATTAAAAAAAACATTTTGTTTGGTAGTTATATTCCATAAACTTTGATGCACATGCATGCCAGATCCATTTTGTCCAGCCCAAGGTTTGGGCATAAAGGTTGCCAACATATTGTGTTGGGCAGCCACCACTTTAACAACCATTTTCATAGTCATGGTGGAATCGGCCATTTTCAAGGCATTATCATATTTCATGGAAATTTCATTCTGAGATCGTGCCACTTCGTGGTGAACTGTCTCTACATTAATCCCGGGAAATTTCTCGGCAAAAACTGCGATTTTTCGGCGAATTAAATGGTCTAATTCCGAATCGTCTGCTCCGAAATACCCACGAAAATCAATTGGTTGTGGAGTTTCTAAGTGATTACCTTGCTTCAATAAGAAAAATTCAAGTTCAGGCGCCAAATAAAATTTATATCCCATATCAGCGGCTTCTTTGATGGTTTTTTGCAAGATGTAGCGAGGATCTCCTGGGAATCTTTCCCCATTGGGCTTATAGATATCACAAATTAACCTGGCATCAACTTCACCTTCCTCGCGCCATGGAATTACTGCGAAAGTTTGAGGATCTGGAACCGCCACCATATCACTTTCCTCTAACCGACCGTATCCAGTAATAGAAGATCCATCAAAACCTTCCCCGTTATAGAAGAGATCTTCTAAATGGTCTGTGTTAATTCCAATTGATTTTGGTCTGCCATCTATTGATAGGAACTGAAACAAACAAAATTTGATTTCTTTTTCTTGAATTTCTGTCAAAATTTGAGAGATTTTTTGGCGATTTTCTTGATTATACATTTTTTCCACCATTTATCAGAAAAATCGTTTTCTTTCTATTTTTATAGGTAAGAACACGATCAATTTTGTCGCTCGACAAAATATGGTTGATGAAACATTTCATTGATAATATTATCAATATTTATGCCAATCAATTTAAATTTATTTTATTAATTCTTCAATACAATGACATAATTTTTGAAAATATCACCATTTGTTGAATTGCTATCCAGATCAACAATTTGACATTAAAAACCCTGAATATAAAATCAATTATTCGATTTCAAAATTATTCTTAAATTGATTGATCAAAAAATCAAAAAATCTTTATATGATCAAAATCAAAATTAATCCTATTGTTTGATCGGATTTAGTGAAAAATATGGACGATTCTCCCTTTGAAATAGATGAAGTAGATGCCCAAATTCTAAGCATTTTAGATGAAGATTCTCGATTAGGATACACTCAAATAGCCAAGATATTGAAGAAATCGCACATTACTATTAAAAAGCGTTTAGAAGAATTGGAACGCCGCCAAATTATCAAGAAATATACCATCGATATCGATTATGAAAAGATTGGCTATGATATTGTTGCAATAATTGAGGTATCCATAGCCAAAGGAAAATTGCTGGAAGTTCAGCGTGAAATTGCTTCTCACCCGAATGTATTTGGGGTATATGATATTACTGGCGATTATGACAGTATAATCATGGTCCGGTTTAAATCCAGGAAAGAATTAAGCAACTTAATCAAAAAAGTTCTTAGTTCACCTGAGGTCATTCGAACTAATACACATGTTGCACTAACAGTAATAAAGGATAATGTAGATTACCGTAATATGATATCGGATCAAAAGAATGAATCAGAAATTAAAAAAGAAGATAAGAAAGAGATGCATCGTAAAGAAATTCATGTAAATATTAAGGTGGATGAACAATTAAGAAGTTAAGTAAATTATATTCGCCCTTCTACTATATTTTCAGCTATAGTTAACGCTTTACTGTAAACTTCATCGGTGATAATCTTCTTCTCCAATGCTTGTTCTAATAATTCTTTATCAACAATCGATCGTTCTCCAACCATATTTTCAACTATATCTATTTCTAAATCGATATAGTGGATTCCTCTATTTGTAATTTCAATAGGCGTATTAATATTAAAATAACGACCCTTAATTTCCCGTTCGTTAGAGTAATAAGTTGAAACATAATACCAGTTGTTATTTCCGAACTCTGTAATTGCAAAATCACCCCGTTCAATGGGAGTTTTTAATCCATCATATTTACCACCAGGACGTAAATTTCTACGAACAACTATCCGATAGGGTTCATGATCTTGCCACTCAATATCTTGAATACTGCCTGAAATCAAAGAAAATCGCTTTCCAGTTAATTTTTGATGCAGTATGTCAATATAGACGCGGGGTTTAAGAAAGCTATGATAATATTGAGATAAGAATTTCACCTCAATTTTGTTCCGAGCTTCCTTATCCAAGTCACTCATTAGATATTCGGTGTATTTCATCAATTCTTGAATATTCATCCCATGAATCTGATCTCTCTCGGGTTCATCCCGAAGATTGGAATATAGATGCCATATCCGTTGGAAGTATTTCTGATTCAGTAAGGATTTAATTTCATGATGGTTGGAGATCGTGGGTAGAATTTCCGCTCGCAATTGATCCAATTGATATTTTATTGATTTTGGAAAGAGATAATTCTCGGAATGGAAATTGGAATAGATTTCACCGATTCTCTCTGGAAACTTGGTTATAGTGGTTTGAATTTGAATTAATTGTTTTTCTAATTCTTCCAATTCTTCCAAGATTTCATCATCTGAAGCCACTTCAGCAGCCGTACGGAAAACAAAACCGTATTTCTTCTCTCGTTGAATATCTTTTCCTAAATCAAATAAGTGTTTTTTCACCCGACCGTGCTTGATTTCTTTACTGATGATGATTTTTTTATTATACGGCACTATAACAATCAAATCTCCAGGAACCGTGTAATAAGATCCTAATGAAGCATAATTTACCCCGTTATCTTCGTGCGTTACTTGGAAAATACCCTCTTTAGCATCTGGAATATAATGTGAATAACGTGCTAAGGTAGTTTCAAATTCACTCGATTTCTCGCCATTTCTATTTCCAACTTCTTCTGGTATGAGCCGTACTAAAGAAAAATTCTGATTTTTATCAGAGTTAACGATTAATCCTCGATAAATAGCATTTTTATGAAAACGGGCCGTAAATTGTAAAAGATTAGGTATTTTCTCTTGAGTTAAAGGAAAATCTGCAAAATTTTCGGTTTCTAATTGTTCCCAAATATGTTTCTTAAACATTACAGATATACCTTGCCCGTCCAAGCGATCTTTTATGGATATATCTTTGGAATAAGTCCCTTTTGGGCGGTAGGGAAGATTAAACCTCATTTGAATATCTTCAGAAGGAAAGATGATGGAATATCCAGCATCAAGAAATAATTTTGTCAGAGCTGTGGAATAAATTCCGCGTATGAATACATTTGGTTTCGTCATTAATTGTTCCATCCCAACTATTAATTATTAGCTAATAGTATTCGTAAAGTCACAAACAAGTTAAAATTTTCGAGAATACATTCAAGTTAAAATTTTCAATAATAAATGCAAGTTGAAGTTTGTGAGATCTTATATTACAACAAATTCTGGGCTTTCAAAGTAGTTCCTAGCTGCTTTATAAGAGGAATTAGGCAATTTTCACTTTTTACACCGGTTAAAATCACTTTTCCAGATGAGAATATTAAGAACACCGCCTTGGGAGAATAAACTCGGTAAATCAACCCAGGAAATATTTCGGGTTCATAAATTGAAGAATCTAAAACTAAAGAAGCGATATCTAAGTTAATTCTGCACTTAAAATCAATAGATGCAACAATATTAGCTAATTCATACTTTGGTTTTGAAGTCACATGAATCCCAATTCTGTTTAATTTATATACAATTTTTGCAATTACTTTAGGAATATCTTTCGTATTTTTTAAACCTGTGATAATAGCTTTGCCGTTGTGGAATAACAACACGGTAGATTTAGGAGTTGGTGGAGTCAATCTAATACAAATTCCAGGAAATTTTTGAGAATTATATTCTATATCGCGATAATGTTTACGAATTTCATCTAAAGGAATTTGGTGGTCAAAATTCACAGAAATGACGGAGTTTTGCACTTTGAATGTGGCAGAATGGCCCGTTTTTTTGATATTTTGCGAAGATTCTGAAGGATTAGGCTGCAATATTAATACTCCCCATGTTCACATCTGTTGAAATTCGCACTTCTATTGATTATTGGTGCAAAGATATTTAACAATTTAGATTCATGGCATTTAAAAAAATGCAACATATTTTTCATTTATACCAAATTATTAACCTTTGGAACATATTTTTCATTTATACCAAATTATTAACCTTTGGAGATAGATTTAATGGGAAAAATAAAATATGAAGATCATTATTACGATTTCGACTGGTTATCAGTGTTATTATTATTCATTGGTGCTCCTATTATCGCCTTGACTGTGTGGTTTTCTCACGATTGGATTTGGCTCCACGGTATTACTGCCAAAATAACCGCTTGGTTGCTAAATCTGTTTACAAATACGCAAAGTGTAGTAATGTACGACCCGCGATATTTTCCAACCCCTTACTATTTTATCGTGGATGATGTACATAATTACGGTTTAGGTTGGATATTTTTCGAATCTTTGTGCACTGGAGTTCATGCAATTGCCATTTTTTCTGCAGTGATTCTATTAATACCTGCATCTTCTGATCCTACCTTAAAAAAGACAATTTGGCGCAGGAAATTAGCAGCTATCTTAGTAACTACCATTATTTTCTATATTGTTAACATACTGCGCATGATTTTGCAGCTTTACCTCTATCAAGATGGAGCTGATTGGGAGGATGTTCATTATCCAATCAGTTCAGCTAGCAGTTTCATTGCGGTGGCCTGCGTTCTGGTTATGCATAAATATGTGCCTGAATTTATCATGACACTTATTTGGATTGGAGATGAAATTAAAAGTTATCGACGCAAAGGCAAAGAACTCATAGAAAGTGAAGAAGAGATAATATTGTCGGAAGAAACTGGTGCAGAATCCGGAGCAGAAACAAGAGAAGTCACAAAAGAAGAAAAATCTCAGAAAATGCATATACCTTAAGCTGGATATTATCTATTTTTATTATATTTTTATATGCAAAACTCCAATTTACTTAGTTGTGAATGTGATAAAATCTTGTAATTTATCCCATTCTTGCATTACATTGTAGTATGATACTAAATGTCAATCCTTTGATGCTTGGTCGTTATGCAAACCATACAATACTATTTTATTTTATGTATAACACTAGCAAGTTATGAATTTTATTCCTCAAAGTTTCAAAATTTTCTTTCAATATCTGTTCCAGAGCTGAGTTTTTAGAATAAAATAGCAAGAAGAACTTAAATTCATCCACATGAAATTTATACATTATTACATAATCCGTGCTGGAAAATTGATATTTACTGATTTGATCTTTAAGATCTGGATGTATTTGGCTGAATTGTTGGGCAATTGTGGTAAATTGAGGGGCAGCAATCTCAAATATCTGCTGAATTGCAATATGTTCTCCAGATATCGAATGTTTTTGTTCAACTGAAGCTAATACTAAACCATTTTCATTTAATAATAATGCAGTCGAAATATCGTGTTGTTTAATAAAATCATGCAATAAATGCTCCAGTAATGGCCGGTTTGGAGAAAGCTGACGTAAACCATAACTAAAAGCATTAAGGACAGAATAGATAGAGAATATTGAAGTATGGAAGAATTTATAAGGATGTTTACCGAGTAGATTGGTTATTCTAGCTTTGATTTGGGCTAAATTTTGAAGAATTATATCCTTTTGAGTTACATCTTCATCCACTTTGGTTAAAATAAACACTATCGGCAGATGTGGATCAAATTCATCACATCTACTTATAATAGTCTTCAAAAACTCTTCATTTTCAGAAAGTTTTGGATTTTGTACATCAATAAAATAATACATCAAATCGGTTTCATAAATATAAAATTCGGCTTTTTCTAGAAATTCGGTGCGATTTGCTGGAGACCCAGGAATGTCCCATTTCAAAATGGTGGTTCCTAAAAAGTCTAGTGAATCTTGAGTAGGACGAGTGGTGGGTACTAATGAAGGTAAGAAACTATAATTTCGTTTAATAGATACTAGAAAACTAGTTTTACCTGTATTTTCCAAACCTGTGAAGATAATTTTAATACGGCGATGTTTGGTAACGGGTGAAATCGGCTTATGCTGAATGGAATTAAGTTCTGCAAAAAAATCAACAAATAGCGGGATAACTTGTGAATAATGCGATGATGCGTCCATTTCAGAATTAATTTTTAACTTTTTAACCAATTCGATTAAAGTACGGGTGAATTCTCGGGTAGGACCCTTTAATCGCGGCAGTGAATCATAAATGAAGCCCCGATATCTTTCTGGTATAAACAAAGTTAAGGAGACCGGAGAATATTGATTGGTAATAGGCGAGAAAAAATAAGTAAAATAGGTAAATCCAATGATTTTCAAATCTGGATATGGTAATACACCATATAATTCAATATTTTCAAGTTGATCTTGGGCTTTATTATCTAGGGAATAATCATTGAGCAGTAATGCAATACTTTTAATGGCAACTTGCATGTAATTACGTTGGGAAAACTCTTTTGTAATAAAACTTGGATTTACTTCAAGAAGATTAAGATCAGAAGGAATTGGATAACCAAAAATTGCTTCCGGGCCCAATTGACCGAATATTGAAAAAACTGACCCCTTAACAATAAATTCTGGAAAAGTGCTGGAGGATATTTTCGACATAGATTTTCTCTAATAATAATTACACGGTTCTGTGGTAAAAGATCTTTTTTTTTTGGAATCTGAGATTACACTCTTTGTTGAAATATGAACGAAGAATTAAAATTACAACTAATCAAAAAACAGTTTTTAACAGCGCGAAATATCCAAGAAAAGAGAAAATTGACACCTATTCTCCAAAAAATTCAAACTTATGGTTATAATTTCGAAATTACTCAAAATTCACTAGGGGAAGATTCTGCGATCATACCAGAAAAGAGATATTCTACTGAAGAACTGCAGACTTTGCATTTATTAACTACTGATGCATTATTACCTTCATTCGTTAGAAAATCTCCATTTGGTGCAGGATTTTCTTCAATTTACGTTGGAATTGATGATATTATAGCATGTGGAGGTACACCTTCAGCTTGTAGCATAATTATTTCTTTTCCAACTCAAGAAATCGGGGAACAAATTATTCAAGGAATTATTAAAGGCACTCAAGTATTTCAAATCCCTTTAATTCGTGGACACACCACCACTGATGCAAATGATGTATTTCTTGCCTCCACGGTGGTAGGCACTTGTCCTTCTAATGGATATATTTCTTCAAAAACCGCACATCTCGGTGATTTTATCGCTTTGGTTTGGGATAAAGATGGAAAGCAAGGTAAAGCAAATCATATGTATTGGGATACCATAACCAACAAAAAAGGAAAAGAGTTTTATGAAAAACGCCAGTTTTTTCCCCGTTTAGCCCGAAAAGGATATATTCATGCCAGCAAAGATGTGTCCAACGGAGGTATTTTAGGAACATTGTATCAAATGATGCAATATTCTAAACATAAAGGAGGTGCAACCATTCAATTAGATGAATTGAACCAATTTCTCAAGAAAATTTCTATGCCATATTCATTAGAAGATTTTCTTTTTGTTTTTCTCACCTCTGCTTTTCTAATTTGTGGCGATCCAGCGGATATTCCCCATATTTCTAATGAAATTTCCGCTTGTAACATGGAATTTACCATTGTAGGAAAAGTAATTGAAAATCCTCTTCTACAAATTGAATTTCAAGAAGAATCCACTACTTTAATAAAATTGGGGGCTGACAATTGAAAATTTTGACTCAAAATGAAGTGAAAATTGTGAGTGTTTGCGGCGCTCGAGATATTACCTCTGAAATTTTTGAGAGAGCAGAAAAATTAGGTAATTTGCTTGCAAAAGAAGGATATGTGGTTGCATGTGGCGGCTTAAGTGGAACTATGGAAGCAGTAGCAAAAGGAGCATTATCTGCTGGGGGAACTACAGTGGGGATTTTACCAACCTATTCGAAAGAATCGGCAAATCCATACATTACCATAGCCATACCAACAGGACTGGGCGAAAGTAGAAATATCATTCTCGTTTCAATGGCGGATGTGGTGGTTTCTATCAGCGGTGGTGCAGGAACATTAAGTGAAATTGCATTAGCTTGGAAATTGGGAAAACCCGTGGTCAGTTTGAGCACTTCGGGGGGATGGTCAGCAAAACTTGCGGGAACAAGAATAGATTCAACCCGAGCTGCAACTATTTACTCCGCTTCAACATGCGAAGAAGTGATTGATTTTGTGAATTCTCAATTGAAATAAAATTTCTTATGCTCGTTTTATCATAAGAGCAAAGAGTTAAATTTACTCCAGAAAGATTTTTAAAGTTGAAAATCAATTCCTTTTTAATAATTAGTGAGGTAAATTCATCCATTTCTAACAAAAGAGGGTAAGATAAAAAGAGGTATTAATATGAAAAAGAAAAATGTACTATTGCTAGTTCCTCTCCTATTATTAATTGGATTGGGGGTAATCAGACTAAGTAGTGCAGACATAGCACTCAAAACACAAGCAACTGTATCTATAGAAGGTACGGATCTTGATGATTCATATACTCGTTTGGCTTTAATCTCAGCACCAAACACTTTAAGCAATGTATTTGCCGAAGGCTCTCACCCCGGGCAATTTTCCTTCACAAACAACTATGGAATCGATAATTTAGGATTCCCAGTGGTGGGAGACGATATCCGTCAATATCCTATATATATAGGAACCACAGGTTATTTTGCAGATTCACCCAAAATTGATCCATGGGACCAAGTTACTTGGATGAAGGTGGATAATGGAACCGAACTAAGTGCAACAGATCATCCTACATACAACATATCCATGGAATACAGTCATTTTGGAGATCTAAATCCCGGAGAACTTACATATTTTCGCCTGGATTTAATTAATATGATGTATATTCAAATGAATTTGATTGTCAATCAACCAGGTTTACACATTTTATATTTTGATTACGATGATATGGATAGTGTTATTTCTTTAATTTCTCCCTCCGAAAATCCTGTAAGCTATTCAGTTCAATCGTTGCCAGATGTGTTTCCTGGAGGTGAACCATACCGAAAAATGCTGGTTTTTACTGCAGACGAAAAGGGACCTTATCAATTAATTTTTGTTCCAGATTCACGAGATATTGCCTTAGAACTGCAAGAAATCGACACCACATCCAAAATTTCCATTGGATCTTATGTTTCCTACAAATCAGAAGATTATGGGGATATTAATCCAGGAAGTTTACAATCCGAAGATAACCTTCCTGTTCAATCTTATGCCATAGAGGTGGAAGAAAATCAAATTCTTAGTTATAACTTTGATTTTATTTGGGGTCAATCTAGTTCAGCCTTTATTAAATTAGCTATCCCCACACCAGACGGCTACGACATTTATAGCGTTCATGCCGACGGAAAAGACCATGCACAATTTATTGCCTTTTCCGGAACTGCTTATCTCGAAGTAATTTATCGAGATTTTTACTACTGGTCGGGTTCCACTCCCGTTCGAGAATTATGTTATTATAATTTTAATATTGAAACAATCACACCCAAAGATTATGTTTTTGGGTCAACTGAACTCTTAGAAATCGGAGGAAATCCACCAGTAAATGTCTGGCGTATTCAAGTTAATGAGAGTATCTCTGCATTCTTAAATGTATCCGTGATCGCGGGATCACCAGATTATACATTAGATTCAGATCCTTCAAATAGTATCTTTTATGTAGATGTAAATGGTCAAGCTCAAACTCTTCCAGAGTTATTTGAATTCAATGATGCACATTATTATTATCTTGATCCCGGGGATTATTTTATATTTTTCACACATTCGGCCACAACAGTTAATAATGAATATATCGAACTTCAGTCGGGATTTGGAAATTACTTTACTACTTTAGAGCATAAAAATCTGACCCATGAAAATCTCATATTTACCATCAATGAAAAAAGTCGATTCTCATCAGATTATATGGCGAGTGAGGATGGTATTGGTGGCTATGTGACCCCTTTTGTTGCAAATATTACCTATGATGACCCTTTTATGCTTGGCGTAAATCTCTCCGTAGTTCGGGCAGATAATTCAGATTTTGAAAATTATCCAGTACGAATGCGGTTCAGATGGGCTTATGCACAACAATCTAAATATGATGGTTCTACCTATTCTGTGCAAAATTCGGGTGTGACTTCCAATATTTTACTCGATACTGATGAAGAAGAAACTTTAGGAATCTACCAAAATTTCTTTGAAGCTTCTTCGTTATTCTTTTCTGGTTCAGGAAGGGGAATTTTTGCAGTTTGGCCTTATGCCCTTGAAATAGATTTGGGAAGTGGATTTGTGAGTTATAATAATTCGTTAGATCTTAGAATTGCTACATTCAGCAATAAAGAAATAAATAATATTCATCAAATCTCAGAGATTAGCGAGGTTAATCGACAGATTGGTCCTGGTTTAGATTATGACACGGTCTATTATACCACGATTTCTTCTATTAATCTAACTGAAACATCCGGTATTTTGCTGGATGTTAATGCTTCCCGGATGTATGATTGGTATCAATTTATTCTCAAAACCAATATTTCAAATTCTGGTTCAATTTGGGTGAGTTTAATTTATGACAATATCTGGACTACTCTAAATGGTCCTACTACAGCAAATGTGGATACAGTTATTTCTGGAAGTAATGAAGGAAATCAGTCTATTGAACTTGGAGTTGCTCCAAAAACGTTTAGAATATTTATTCAAATTTTGGATCCAGGAACCGAGATTATTTTGTATAGATTCAGATTATCGCACTATAATATCACCCTGCTAAATTCACCAAGTTATACATCGGAATATAAGGTCCCTCTTCCAAAATGGGTGCTACCTGCAGGAATCGGAGGCGGTGTGGTTGTGGTAGCAGGAATCGTAGTTGTTGTAATTAAGAAACGAAAAAAATTCTAAATATGAAAGGAAGAAACGAAAAAAATTCACTAAAAGTTAATTGGCTTACAGATAAGCTCTTGCATTTTCAAATCAAAAAATGTGCTAGTGTGAGCTGGCTGAATTACCCAAGCAGTATCTGCCCCCCGACCAGTGCCTCCTATTGCGATTACTTTATTAGTTCCTATCAAACCAGAATCTGCAGCCATTAAGGTGATCTCTGCACATACTTTGGTACCTTGTCCAAAAATACGAAGAGTTTCAGCAATCAACTCAGAAATCTGCCAAGTCCCATGTTTTTTTCGAACAGCACGATCTACTCCAGCAAATGCATGTGTAGTAGTTAAGACCTTCACACCCCGATTCTCAAAATCTTCTCGTAGATTTTCATCGAGTTCAACTTTTCCGGGTTTGATAAAACCTGCTTGATGGGTAACTGCAATTAATAGAACAGTCTTTTGGCTATTATCTTTGATATTCTTCAAAATCTGTAGTGCGGCCTTAATTGTTGTCCCTTTAGTTGTTGCTATTAAAACTGCGGATATATCACCTTGAAAGGCACGTTCTTTCACTAAATGCAGAACTTCCTCGGTATGTACTCCTGCTTCTTCGAAATAAATTGTCATATGTGTTGAAATGCTACTTTTCTCAAAAAGCTGTGTGTTGTGATATTTAATAATTGGAATAATTGGAAGGTAATGAATTCTCAACAGTTAACATTTTAATAGGAAAGAAGGTAAATATGGATCATAAATAAAATAATGGGGATTGATTTGACTAAAGATAACTCAAAACCAATTGAAAATGAAATACTTCCACTAGAGACTATGTTAAAAGAAAAAACCGCTTTGGAAGAACAGCAAGAAACTGAAGATAAAATTTTATTCACCGGATTGGATAATTCCGGGAAAACCAGCATCATTTACTCACTTAAAAGAGAGATTTCACAGATTGCGCTTTTAAAACCCACACGACAAGCACAAAGGCAAATCTTCAAATATCTAGGAAAACAAATTTCAGAATGGGATTTGGGTGGGCAAGAACTATATAGAATTGCTTACCTAAAGGAACCTACGAAATTTTTTGACCATACTTCGGTTTGCATTTATACCATCGACATTCAAGATTCGAAAAGATTCGATGAATCGCTATCATATTTCAAAGACGTGCTCACCCAGTTTAAAAATCTGGAAATAAACCCTTTGATTTATGTGTTCTTCCATAAGGCAGATCCTGAGTATATTAAGCTGAATGATGTCCATATTAAGGGCAAACTGGTGGATTTGAAGGATAGGATTCGTAAGATCGTTAATGAGGAGTTTAATGTCACCTTCTTTGAAACCACCATTTACGAACTATGGACCATAATGTCTTCATTTTCTCAAATACTGCTGCAGTTGTATCCGCTTTCTCATTTATTGGATGAAACTATTTCCCAGTTTAGCGAGAAAGTGAATGCAGAGTCTGCAATTGTGCTGGATCAAAATTCACTGCTTATAGCGAAGTACTTTAGCAATGAAGAAGCACGCCGTATTATTCAAAATTCCACGCCGTATTTTCTCACGTTGCTGGATTCTTTAGATAAGAATTCGGAAGAGACAAAGGAGATGCTGGTGAACCGCGCAGAAAAGCAATTTTTCATTGCTCGATTTCCTTTGGAAAAAACTGATGGTTGGATATATTTAATAATTATGCGGAACCAATCAGAAATGCCAATATCTCAAAGTGAAATAGATGGATATATTAAAATTCTCTACAGTATACTCTGATAAATCATACAAAGAAATTCTATTTTATAAATAACAGAATTTATGAAATCTTTTTTCATTTTCTTAGGATATTTTCAAGATAGAAATTATTTTTTTTATTTTTTAACCCTAATTCCCCATAAATTCTTGAATCTTCAGCTTATCTAAATCTCCACCTATTACCGTCAAAAAAGATAATTCATTACATTCACGACAGAAGATAGCTGCCCGTTGAATCAATTTATTATCTATTATTTGACAGAAACCTTCATACAAATCAAGTTTTTTAATAATATTGGTGCTGTGACAATGTGGACACACTTTAATATCAGCGATATGTGGAAAATTAGCTTTTTGTATGATGTTGGATGTATTCTGGGATGCGCGCGCTTTGGATAAATCAGAAATTTTTGAATCTCCTAAAAATGCCTTCTCATATTCTGATTCCAGAGTCGAGGAAGAAGCTTTATCGATACGTCGGACAAATTGGCCGTCTCGAATAACTAATGTATAATCCGCAATTTTACGGAGAGCGGGATCATGGGTAACAACCAATAACGACTTATAGGGATTGGAAGCCATGAATTCTTGAAATACTCTCATGATGTTTTCAGCAGATACGGAATCGACATTTGCAGTCGGTTCATCCGCTACAACAATGGCCGGATCGTTAGCAAAAGCCATTGCAATGGATAATCGCTGCTTTTCACCCCCGGAAAGAGTACTAGGGCGATGATGTGCACGATTTTCCAGCCCCACTTCTGCCAACAATTTTTGAACTCGATCTTGTCGTTCTTTTTTGGATAATCTCCCCAAAACGACCATCGGAAGTTCAACATTCCCTGCTGCGGTAAGACTGGGAATTAAGTTAAAAGATTGAAAAACGATGCCGATTTCTTCTTGTAAAAGTTTTTGAATTCCCTCATCCCGCAGTTTGGTAATTTCCATGCCTTTAATTTTGACAGAACCTGCGTTAGGACGCTCAATTCCACACAGACAATTCAGTAGTGTGGTTTTTCCCGACCCGCTGGGACCCATGATGACGATTAGTTCTCCAGGGTATATTTTTAAATCGATTCCGCGCAGTGCCATTACTTCTATCTTTTTTTGTTTGAAAATTTTGTAAACACCGGTCATTTCGACTACAGGAATGCGAGAACCATTTTCGGATGATTTTTCAGATGTTTCTACTAAATTTCTCATCTATAATCTATTAATTTTTTATCTATTAATCTTTTAAGTTCGACCACAACAAATCCCTTTAATTCTAATCCAACTTCACTTACATAGGATGAAAGTTCGAGCGATCACATTAGGTTATGATATTTATCAAGATTCCACGGAAATGATGGGTTTAAAAAACAAACTCACAGAAATTCAAGATCTTAAAGCGAATTTAGAGCAGTTCTATGAAGTTGAATATATTCGATTGGCATCTCCCCCTTTTACAAATAAAATGCCTTTGGCTGAAATCAGTGAATGCATTAATTCAGAAATCCCAGAAATCCTTGAGACTTTTGTGGCCGAAAAATTATTAGGAATATATTCTTTTGCTCCTGGATTACTTGATTTTCCCAATCCATTGGATAATACCCATGATTTTATAGTTTCTAAGGTTTCACAGCTTATTACAAGTCACCCTAACCTGTTTTCCAGCATCCAATTAGGTTCAAATGCGAATGGAATTAACTTTCAAAGCATAGGGGCTGCTGCAGAAATTATCCAAAATTTATCCCACCCAGATCCGTTTAGAAATGTGCAGTTTGCCGCTACTTTCAATGTTCCTCCCAATACTCCATTCTTTCCCTCTGCGTACCATGAAGGATCCCAACCGAAAATTTCCATCGCCTTAGAGGCCGCGGATGAATTGGTTGATCTTTTCTTAGTGAAAAATGTAAATACAACTTCTTTAATGAAATTAAGACAAGAGATCCAATCCCTTTTTCGTAAAATTTATGATCAAATAACCGAGGTGGTTATATCATTTTGTGATAAGCATCATATAGAGTTCTCAGGAATTGATTTTAGCCCTGCTCCATATCCAACTATCGAAAAATCAATTGGAAATGCGTTGGAACAATTGATGATTGCTGAATTTGGGTCTGTTGGCTCCGTCTTCAGCATAGGGTTTATTACTGAAGCATTACAATCTGTAAATCGGCCAAAGATCGGTTTTTCTGGATTTATGCAACCACTTTTAGAGGATGCAGTGATTGCTCAGAGAAATAATGAAGAAAAACTAGATATTTCGAAATTAATGCTATATTCTACCATGTGCGGATTGGGTTTAGATTGTATTCCTATTCCAGGAAACCTTCCTGCTGATGCAATTAAATCTCTTCTATTGGATCTTGGAATGATGTCGATACGATTGAAAAAACCGTTAACAGCTCGACTAATGCCAATATCGGGAAAAAAAAGTGGAGAAAAAACTAATTTTTCGTTTGAGTACTTTACTGATAGCAACATTTGCTCTGTAGATTACTTTCCTCGAACAACATGGAAAGATTTCACACGCCATAATTCTCATTTCAATTTCTGAAAAATACCATATTTGATCTTGCAAAATAAAAAAAGAAAATGAAGTAAAAATCTCCCGTTACGTTATTTGGTGGGCGCAGTTATATGACAATCTGCCACTTTAATGGTAGGAATAAATGTAGGAGTGCGAACTTCCCACCACTGAACTTGCTGGACATCTCGTCCGATTTGAATAATATTTTTCATCATCCGTAATAAATTATCAGAAAGACGAACATTGCGAATGGGATATTGAATTTCTCCATTTTCCACATAAAATAACCCATCTCTTGGTATTGTGGAAAAAGTTCCTTCCATCATGTTAGTGAATCGTGTATACCAATTTGAAGTAATATAAATGGTGGGTTTTTTACTTTCTGCTATAATTTCTTCATGGCTGAAGTCTCCTGGCTGATATTCAATATTACTGGTAAATGGAGCTAAAATTTGGGATCCCCCTCCGAAATCTACAAAATTTGAATTCCCGGTGGATTTTCCGCCCGTTTGAATGGCGGAGGAAGTATTGTGGACGAAATTGATTAACTTGCCATTTTCAACCAAGGGTGTTACTTGACTGGGAGTTCCTTCTACATCGAATGGCCTAGCGTTTAACCCTTCTCCCAGTAATGGGTTATCTCGAATGGTGAGTGATTCAGGACCCAACTGTGCACCCAATTTATCTTGTAGAGGGCTCATACCCAGCATGGTTAATAGGGGATTGGCAGCATCTGTAATTTCTCCGAAGATATTTCCACCTACTGTGGGTGATAGAATCACATCATATATTCCCGCGATGCCAGTTTTTGGATTTACTGCCATAGAAGCAATTTTTCCTGCATTTCGCCCCACATTTTTCATTTTAGTGCTGAAATCATCCAGATTACGACCGCACAATAGATCTTGTCCACTACTTTCAGAACCAACAAATGCTCTGAGAGTGGCGCGATAATAACTGGCTGCATATTCACCAGAAAAACCATGACTGGTTCTTAAAGAGGTAATTTGGCTACCAAAATATAAAACCCCTGAAACTTTCTTAGCACCTTCGGCTAAAGCAGCATCAATTGCATGATAAACATTTTCTGAGCCATTTTCTACCAGATCTTTGGTTCTAGAGTCAAAAAGGCTTGAAATGCTTGGAGGTGTTTGAATGGATTGCTCCATACCAGCATATAATTGGTTGGGAGGAGAATTTTTCATGAAAACAGAAGCTTCTTTCAGCTTCTTTTCAATTATTGTCGGTGTAGGAATATCAATTTGAAGCGTAGTAGTTCTTTGATCTTTTACCAAGAAAACTTCAAGTTTGTCAATTTCCCATTCTTTCATAATATCTTGCTCGGAGTTAGAAAAACGTATCTGCCAATCATAACCACTATGATATTGGGCAATAAACTCATCCATTCCGCTTTTTTGGATTAACTCTGCTGCAGTATTTAACAATACTTCTGGTTCTTCTTTACTAAAATTGTTTTGCATATTATTCACCTCTTATTCTCCTAATTGAATCCCCCGCATTCTTACTTCTCCGCCGCCCATCCAAACGGGAACTCCTTGACCGGGATCGCCCTTTCCACAAGTGCCGTGAGAACTACCAAAACTCTTAGTTACTCCATCAACAGAACCCAAAATTCCTCTGGTGGTTAGTTCCAATATGGGCCTTCTGATCATCTTTTCGGTAATTTCACCCTTTTCTATCAAATAGCACTCCAAACCAACGTACTTCGATTGATAACGCCTATCGTCAATATTCCACTCGGAGAAACTCTTCATATACATACCGTGATTGATATCTTCCGCCAATTCTTCCAAAGTATAAGAACCGGGCTTGAAGTATGTATTTGCCATTCGCACTATAGGCTCCCTATCGTAGGTTTCTGCTCTAGCTGCACCATTAGAGGAAACCCCGAACCGATGGGCAAATTCCCGATTCAGTAAAAGTTCATTTAACATTCCATCCTTGATTAAAGCACGAGGACGGGCTTTCACACATTCATCATCGTAAAGATAAAAACCTGAACTTCCTGGAAGAGTAGGATCTTCTATGATGGTAACTTCAGGGTTTCCCAATTGGATTGACCCAAGTTCACCATCTTTTAGGAGATCAACATAAAATGATTCGCCCGCTTGTGCGCCTTCTCTTCCCAAAATACGATCTGCTTCACTGGGGTGTCCCACATTTTCATGAGCCATGATACCAGCAACTTCACTGCTGACGATAACATCGATTTTTCCCAATTTCATTGATTGCGCATGTTTAGCAGTTTTCACTAAGCCTAAAGTATCATCGCGGACTTGCTGAAGAATATTTTGATTTTTAAACCATTCCCACCCTCCAGTTCCTCCGATTCCAAAAAATCGTTGCTCAGAGCCGGAATCTCCCACTGCAGTATTAAAAGTATGAAGGACGGGCTGCATCTTTTCAGAAAAGATTTTGGAACCCTCATTTGTGGCAATGTACTTTAATTCATTGGCTAAACTCACCATTATTGTTCGATTAGGTAAAGATTTTCCGAATTCTTGATGCAAGGTTTGATCCATAGTTGCGAAATATTGTTGCTTTTCTTCAACTGGAACTTCAGCAAATGCAATTTGATAAGGAGTTTTCCATTCATCTTCAACTACTGGTTCTTGAGAAAATTGAATGGGTTTTTTCCGCTTAGCCGCCAACACCATTGATTTAGCCCTCCTAACCAATTCACTGAGTGAATCACGATTCAATTTAGCGGTGGTTAGAAATACTAGATTTCCGTTGTGCAATACCCTCAAACCAATACCATCTGTTCGGGTAACTCCACCACCTAAGAGCGCACCATTGCGAAACGTGTACCCTTCACTAGTTAAATGAATATAACGCGCTTCAACATAATCTAAATGAAGGTTTTGACCTTCAGTGATTACAAAATCAACTAAAGGCTTATTTTTAGTAAATATTTCACTATCTTCGATTGACATTTTTTTTTCACAGATACAATATTCAATACTCTATTACGTTCTTGTTAGAAGCAATTGTTATAAATTAAGATGATTGTGGATATTCAGCAAAAGATGGAAAATGGAATAGAAATTAAAAATCAAAGCGATATGTTAGAAATGATCAGAAAAAATCATACCTTTGCGGAACTTTATAGATTGAATTAAATCATTCAGTTCATGGGAGGGAACAGGGGCAAATTCATCAAATAAATTCTGCCAAAAAACGCGACCAGATGTAGCTCCTCGGATTTCTTGGGCAAATTCAATGGAATAACGGACAGACATTTTAGCCGTGATGTGAGTTCGATACACATCTTGAGTAATTTCCAAGATCTTTCCATGAAATTGAGAGAGCAAAGAGCTGACCGTGCCTATATACTCCTCTGGAGTGGTAATTAGGAGTTTATATATCGGCTCGAGTAAAACTGGCTTGGCTAGGATCAGAGCTTGTTGGAAAGCTTGTTGAACCATGGTAGATAATTCAAAATAATTGGCTTTTTCTTCATCGCCTGCAACTGATAAATTGGATATGGTAATTTTAAGCTCGGATAATGGTTCACTGGCTAAAGGCCCTCTCGCACATATACCTTGAATGATTTGAATGAAAGATTTTCGAATCTCTTCAGAAATACCCAATATTTCTTCTTCTTTACTTGATTTTCGCCTACTTTTTCTTGATTTTTTAGATTTTCGAGAATGTTTTTGCGAATCCGATTTGTCTTCTGGGTTATAATTTTCTTCATTTGAATTTTTTGGTAGAATAATTAGCACATTTTGGAATTTATCCACGTTCCATATTCCTTTGGCTTCTTCAGTAGTAAATTGAGTATTATTTGGTAGTTCTTTAACGCGAAGATATTCATATTCCAATACAGAACGTTTAACTTTACGGATATATTCGATAGTTTCTTTTTCCAATCGTTGAATTTGCAGAGTTAAATGGTTGTATTGGTTTGGGCTTGAAACAGATATTAAATCGCTTGGTTTTGATATTGATTCATGAAATACACTAGACGGTTTTGAAACAGAAACATCCACACCGCGTTCTTTTATGGTATTAACTACAATTTCCAAATGAAGAGGGCCCATACCAGATAAAAGAACTTCGCCCGAATCTTCACTAATCTGAACAGAGATATTCGGATCTTCCACTGCAATTTCATCCAAAATTTCTTGAAGTTTATTCAAATTTTTCAACATATCCGGCTCGATCGCAACAGTTACAACCGGTTCGCTAACATAGTGGACAGATTCGAAGGGTTCTGCATCATCTTTAGCTGAATTGTCAAATAAAGTCTCTCCACTCGCCAATTTATGTATTCCACCAATAGCTACGATATTTCCTGCGAGGATTTCTGTTACGCTTTCAATCCTAGCTCCCATGAAAATGCTTAATTGATTAAGATTGGATTTAGTTTCGGCATTTACCAACCAAAATGGCTGTCCCCTGCGTATCACTCCCGAAAACACCCGTCCAGTTCCTATTAACCGATTTTTCATCTTTTGGACTTTACTTACAAAAACAACAGCAGGACCATTAGGATCACAAGATTTCAGAAATGAACCGACCTCACTCTCCACATTTCCACTCCAAATTGTGGGAATGCGATATGATTGGGCCTTTTTTGGATTAGGTAGGAATGTGACGATTGCTGCAAGAACACATTCCCAAACTGGAAAATCATGAACTAGTGATTGGTGGGAAGATTCATGGTATTTTGAATAAAAATATTCGAGGGTGCGGTTTTGTTTGATTAATTGAGGGATAACAAATCCCCATCTATGCAAAGCGGAGCCAAAAATTACAGAACCTTTTTCAGCGGAGACTATCCATTCAGTTTGAGCCCGGTTATCTCCATATATTGTAATTAATTTGTTAAAATCTTGAATAATTCGGGAGAATTTTGCCTTGATATCCGGCATATCAAGTTTTAATTCATTAAAAAGGCGATCAATCTTGTTTATGAACAAAATAGGGCGAACTGCTTCTTCCAAAGCTTGCCTGACTACGGTTTCGGTTTGAGAACTAACTTCTTCCACACTATCCACAATCACTACTACGCCATCAGCCAATCTTAATGCACGAGTAACCTTTCCTGAGAAATCTAAATGCCCTGGAGTATCCACCAAGTTTATCAAGAACGGTTGGGAACCCTTTAAACTGTGTTCGTAATATAATGAAATGTTGGCAGATTTCATGGTTATCCCCCGTCGCTGCTCTTCTTCTAAATAATCCAACACTCGCGCTTCTCCAGCAATAACTTCAGAAAGCAATCCCGCTTCTGCAAGTAAACTATCGGAAAGTGTGGTTTTTCCATGATCAATGTGTCCAATTAACCCTACATTGCGAATATTCTCTGGATCTTGCATAATACGAATGATATCTTCAGTCATTTTCACACGACGGGACATAATCTCCACCTAAAGGAAATACTCAGAAGAATGGGGATCCACACTCAAGATCTTCTTCATTATTACCCTTCTCCTTATCTCTTTCAAGAAGAGAAAGAAGATGGAAAATTCGGCAGGGTCAGATATATCATTTCCACAAAGAACTTCTTGAGTATTTCCTAATGAAAAATCAAGGCTTCCCTCAAAAAAAGCTTAATTAATTATCACACTACTTTTCGCTCAGTTACCCTTCGAATTCCAAACTGATCCAATATCACTCTAATTTTCTTGTAATACAGCGGGGATAAAGGATTTTTAGAAGATATTTCCCTTAATCGGAAAATAACGTTTAAATGATAAACTTTTATGCATTTAACCTTTTTAATTTGCTTTGATTTTGGATCCCAATTAATTTCTGTGGTTTCCGGATCATCAGCATATTGAAGAAATCGTTTGATATTAAACCGGATAATATCATTCACGTCTCTATTTCGTTCGTGAAATTCCGTAATTTTATCTGTTTTCAATTCCACCAGTTTGACATATTTATAAACAACTTCGGGCTTGCCACCGCGTTCAATTGAAATCTTTGATCCCCTCTCTCGAATATTGATAATATCTTGTGGAATTTGTGAAAAATGGAGAAATCGAACACTTTCTTTGCTGATTCCGATTTTTCGCTCATGGATGGTATCAAAAATCAAGAATTTGCGGTCGGGAAAGAATTTGTTCATGAATTTGTGAGAACCTTGACGAATCCATTCTTTAAATCGGTCTTTAAGCATGTAAACTACTATAAGCAATGTTATATATGCATATGTATTTGATGCAAAATTATCTACGACCCAAAAACCCAGTAGAATGGAAATAAACATAGCAAAACCAGCTGCGAGGGAATAAAGAAGCTGTAAAGTCTTAGATTTTTCTTTGCTGGGTTTAGTACTTAAATAAAGAACGCTTTGAACGTATTTTTTGAGAATTCCATCCCAATAAGGAATATTTTCATTGGATGAGTGAGATTTTGTTTGAAATTTTAAATTAAGTGGATTAAATTTGGCAGATTCGTAATCTAAAATTTTAATTAATTTCTTTTTTAGAGTCTGAATTGTATTATTTGAAGTTAAAGAAATATCTGAAGTATACAAAGTATCCGAATTTTCTTGATTAAATAATCGGAGATAAATTTTACCACAGTGGTCTATAATTTGGCGATTGATATATTTATCTACAAATGTAAATGTTTCTTGTATTTCTAGTGGAATCTGGGCAATTTGAAGGTCCACCTCAAGTTTTTTAAAGCGATTTTGAATTTCTAGCAATTCATCAAAAAATTCTAATTCACCTTCATCCACGGGATTAAATTCGTTAAAAATATGCGGATTAGAGTTAGCATTAACAATTTCTCTGTTTTTTAGAAACAAATCAGCCTGATCTCTAAGGGTGGATTTTAGAATACATCCCAATACCCGAAGTTCATAATTGATTCGGTTAAAATGCTCCAAAGAAGTATCCCCATTCTTAATTTTCTCCAATTTCTGATATATAATAGCAAATGGCGATTTTGGGTTATTTCGATTTAAAAGTCCAGATAAAGCCATCTGTGGGGTTTTAAACCGGATATAATTAGTCAGATCAGTATAAAAGTCTTCGGAGTGGTAAGTGGCTTGATTAACTTGCAAGGCACTGGGAATAAAAAAATAAACTTCCAATTCGTATTTATTTATGGGAAAATCTTCTACCAGAGTATAATCTAATTTGACTTCAAAATTATAGCGATCATGCTGTTCTATAGTGGAGTCTTGCAGTTCAATAGGTAAACTTGAGTCATCTGGATTTGCTCCAAAAAAAAATCCACGTTTTCTGGCGGGAGACATCGTGTATATGAATATTTGAGAAATTAACTTATTAAAATTTACACATTTACCGAAAAGTTGAGTTCTTATAATTAACCATATAAAATTTGCACGATTATAGAAAAGGTGAGTTAAAAAAAATACTGTGAATAGTTATAATTTTTCGCCACAAACTTCACAAAATTGGAAATTTGGCTTTAAAGGTGCCCCGCAATTTCGACAAAAGCGCCTTTGGGGAATATTTTCTGCTGAATTTGGTATAGAACTTTTTTTAGTTTGTGTGAGTGCTTGGTGGCGAATTTGGCGGTTAGAGCTTATTTTTGCGATGATTAAAGAGAGAATTACAATACCACCTACAGGCCACCAAAACCAGTTAAAATGGCTATCTGAAAACACATCTACAAATCCCAAATAAACGGCTAACGTTACAGGAATAACGATAAAATATTTGATAGACATCTTTTCGCCTAATGAGCGCTTTTTAATATTTACATAAATCAAAGCATGGAACAGTATATTCATTCCCCATGAAATGGTGGGCCACAAAAACCACCAGTAATCAACGTCATTGAAATAATTCACAAAAAATAGAAAGAGATTAACTGCAGCATAGATCATTATATGATTTTGGAGTAATAATCGATTCATGACAACTTTTTTGGTAAGAGGTAGAGAGATGGCACGTCCTTCCATTCGATATTTATTGTACTCCCTTTCAACGATCCCATCTAACCGAGATTTACCCGAAAGCTCGGATTTTTTAATAAATTGATACAAAATTAAATGATTAATCCAAATCAGCACCA
The DNA here is from genome assembly GCA_964426185.1 of uncultured archaeon. Lineage (GTDB taxonomy): Archaea > Asgardarchaeota > Lokiarchaeia > Sigyniarchaeales > Promethearchaeaceae > Harpocratesius. The sequence continues at coordinate 30,868 of CAYRPF010000019.1, forward strand.
AAGGAACGATCGCAAAAATAATCCAGTTCAAGCGCTGATTATCCCACCAGTCATTCCAAATCAGATAACTGGAGATGATCATGGTAATACTAGCATGAATCGCCAAAGAAGCTTGATGGGTCCGGGACAGGAAATTAATAATAACTACAATAGCTGTATGTATTAAAACCATAGCCCCCCAAGCGGTGAGTGGACATAAAAACCACATATAGCTGAAACTAGTGCTATAATTAACCACAAACAAGATAATATTAGTGATTAGGTAGATAAACCAGTGTATTTTTAGCCAACGCATTCTCAAAAATCGAGCGTGCTTTTTCTTAATATCGTCTGCTTCAATCGACATAACTTTTCAAAATAGTAATACAATTTTACCTTATAAATTGTTATTAGCCCTTTTATTGGCGTGTTATCGCAAAATACTTATATTTCTGCTGCTTGCCAAGAAATAACATATTGAAGCGGGTTTTCACTGTTATCCGAAAAATGCGGCTCATCAATCACCCAGTATCCTGATAGATGAAGTTCACGCACCGTAAGATCAAAATGGGCAACTGCAATGCCGAGATCCATCCGATGAAAATTAGGATGTCGAGCTATAAATGATCCATCAAGTTGAGAACTATAAAAATGAAAAATTGGGGGATCATTCTGCATTATAATCCGCCACGGTTGCAAATTTCGTGCAGATGGGGCCAATCTGACCATTTCTAAAGCATAAGTATAAAGATCCAACTCTTCTGGATTAAGGGGAGTAGTAAAATCCGAGCAGAAGAATAGATGATCCCATGAAAAACGTTTTTTTGCATGAATTGCAGTACGAATTATCATCTCTTTAATTCTCCGAGACTTTTTGTAACCAACGGGGGTAATTGCTGGAAGAAATTCATTAGGTTCTAATTGCATGGCTTGGGAGAAGCTACTCTGGTCAAAAGTCCCTCCCAACCAGCAGGTCCCGAGATTAAATTCGGTCAGTTTCAGAATTAAAATTTCCATACTATAGCCAAATGATTCAAAATCATAAGTTGAACGCTCACAAGCGCCAAGTAAGTATGTTTGAGCACCCCGAATAAATCCATATGTTCCATAGCTTTGCTTGGATGATTTGGCTTCAAGAGGAATGTCAAACAGCTTAAATCGATTTTTCCCTCCAAAGGGATTAAATTCAAAAGTTGAAGTTAAAAGTTTCTCAATTTCTTGGCGTTCATTGTCGGAAATCGGTTTATCCTCAAATGTACGCCAAGAGGTTCTTTCTTTAATAATATCTTGAATGGATTTTTGATATTCTAACATTGTTTCTTCTTCCCATTTTGGTTTAAACTGCTTAAATACTTCTTTAAATCTGCTCTAACCAATTCAAACGTACGATAACGATCCCGCGGTTCGTAACAAATGCATTTAGCTACAATTATTTTTAATTGCTCGGGATAATCGTAATCTTCCCATTGTATCTTAAAACGTTTAAGTGCTGTACCAGATAATTCTTTGGGCTCTTCCCCGCCACTTAAAGCATAATGAAGTATCATACCGAATGAATAGATATCAGACTGCGGA
>CAYRPF010000019.1:32521-45374 GCA_964426185.1 uncultured archaeon
CGGAGCATATCCTGGAGTGAAAATTTGATCATCATCCGAGTAAGGCAAATCTTTTAGATCCGAAGGGATTCGATCAATCGTAGCAGGATCAAAATTTAAGCCTGCCCCCCAATCTATTACAACGGGAACAATACGTTTTTTGTGTTTGAGTTTGGTCACCATAATATTTCCTGGTGAAAAATCGCGATGGATTAGCCCGTGAGAATGGACGAATGCAAAATAATCTGATAGAGGATAGAATATGTATTTTATCAAGTATTCATAGAAATCGAGACGATTTTCATCCTGAAAATGTTGAAACCAGGTTTCAAAATCAAGTCCATTAATATAAGAAGTGATAAAGATGAATTTTGGATTGTTTGGATTGATGCGGTCCACCAAAGCGTCAATTAATTGTAGAGCATAAGGTGAATATTTTGATTGAATATTGATAAAGGCACGTTCTCGCCGCCAGTATTGTTCAGCTTGAATGTTATCATCGAATTTCTCATTGTTAAGGATTTTTATTACTACTTTACGGTTGTTTTCAAGATTTTTTCCGATGTAAATATCTGAGAATCCGCCAGATTCTAAAAATTCTATAATTTGATATTTACGCTTAATGCGAAGTAAAGAACCCGCATGTAATTTTTTAGCCATCCGTTTCCAACCAAATCTATGCAACAATCAATTTAGATTTATGTATTAACTAGATTATATTTCAACTAGACCAACATATTTATAAGAAAATAACAAAATCAAGCCCAAATTAGAAGAAAAAAAGGAACACCCTAAAATCCTTGACGCAACTTTGATAATAACTTGGTTCGATCTACCACTTGAATTCCAAGTGTTTCCCCAAAAATTTCAGCTTGTGATGAGAAGTTATCTCCAACGATAATGCCTCCGGCACATTTTGTATCACGGCAAGCTTTCTCTAATTGCCTGATTTGATTGACTCCGATTGATCTATTCCATTCTCGAATAAATACTCCATAGCGATCACCTTGATACTGGATGATCGCGTTGAATTTCCATTTTTGGCCAGAACGACCCCGTATAGGTTCTTCAGGTTCAACATATTCATATTTTCGGCTGAATACCGCACGGGTTAACTCAGTAAGTTTCATATCTTCATACATTTCTTTTTACACATCCTCTCGTACCAGGGATCTCGCTTTGGGTTGTTTGTGAATTATTAACCCATGAATATATAAAGTAAGATCGACTGCGTATTTAAGCGTTATGTAAAAAATATCGCCGATTCTATTAAATCCGGTATAATATCTGGATAATCTCACCGGGATACTTCATCCTTCTAAACATCCCCATATTCCGACATAATTCGGATTAAATCGGAAAACAACAATTGATTTTTATATCCATATATTGAATGATGTTTTTTGACTAAGGCAGGGAGCTTTTTTTGGATAGCGTTTTTCAGAGAAGGACAGACGTGGTGGCATTCAAAATAAGAAAAATTGCAAGAAATCGATTCACATAGCGATTTTAATCCAAGATTCCAAGTTTCGGAGACAATCCAATCAAAAGAGTTCCACGCATCTTCCAACCCAGAAATGTGCGCGGGAGCATATTCTATCAATTTTTCATAGGAAATTTTCTGCAATCGATTTAAAACTTCTTTCAAAGATTGTTCTTCTTCAGCTTCTTGCTTACACAATAAAATATAGCGATTAAGCACTTGTTGAGCTTGTGCAGCTTTCTCTAATTCAACAATATCCCATCCTTCAGCCCGCTTACAAGCATGTTCAATGTGTTCAACATCCAATCCAGTGGGATAGACCCAGCATTGAGGAATTTTTGCGCCGGAAAAATGAACAGCACAACCATTAATTTCATGGCTGAAAAAAGGGCATTTCAGAGTTTTCAAATCCATTTTGACTTGAAAACTGAAAATAGTGCTGCGTTTGAAATTAGAGGGTTTTGCCAAACCGTGGGAAACACAATATTCACATAATGCTTTTGGAACATCCAGATGAACAAAGCAACAATCTCCGTGGCAAATGTTGGGATCAATACAGTTGGGACCTTGGATAACCCCTTGAATTAATTGATTGAATTCGTGCAGAAGATCAATTATTTTGGTGTTAAGAGCATCAATCTGAGAAACCATCAGCGAAAATAAACAAGAGCGATTCCTTTTTAATTTTATGAAAATAATCTTTTCCTTTCATATGGAGATCAGATCCACATCATCTCGGAATATAAGAGTTCTCTGGGGATTTTTCTGATAGGAGCAGAAGTATTATGATTAAAAATTCTCAATTACCAAATCAATGCACGTCATTTTATTCGTCTATACCACGAAAAAATCATGCACCTCCTGCTAAAATTTCAATTATTGGAACACCTGCTGTTGGAAAAACTACTTTAACAAAGCTGATGCGCGGTCAACAGCTTTCTATGAAATATTCTCCCACAATGGGATTTAACTTAGGAAAAACAAATTTTAAAGGTCAAAATATCCGAATTTGGGATTTTGGGGGTCAAAAAGCATACCTAAGACAGCAATTATCGAAATATGTGCACGGAAGCGACATTATCTTTATTGTAACCGATTCCACCCCTAAAAATGTTTTAACTACAAGAGAATTATTGGAACATTCTCGTAATTTGGTGGAGGAAAGTTGTGAAATTGTTGCAATCGCTAATAAACAAGACCTACCTGGACATATGAGCCCGAAACGTGTAGAAGACGTATTGCAAATTCCCACTTTTCCGATGGTTGCCATCGATCCCGAGAATCGGGAACATATGCTGGGATTAATCACCACATTAATGAACCACATTCAAGCACGTAAGACAGGAGGAGATTATTAAAATGAATTTTAGTGAAAATGAATTAATTGGAGCAGCTCTTATTGGATTCGACATGATAGAAGGCCCTTATATTAAGTGGCACCGCCGATTTTACGAAAAAGGGCCCGAAATTGATATGGAAAACTTTTTAATGAATTTTTACCTCTCGTTTCGCGGTGGAGATGAAGAACTACAACCGTTAGCTATTCTTTATCCGGAATTTTATATAGTGGCATTTCCACATGGACTGGAACTATGTTGTCTTTTTCTGTATCCGGGAGATTTATCCAATCAAATGTGGCGCCTAAATCAAATTGCCACCGAATTAATTGTTCAGATGGAATCCATGGAAAATGACGACGAATTACCTACCCAGTCAAGTGTGGCAGATAATGCTTCTGATATGGATTATGATGAAATTAAACGCATTGTGGTGAATTTACTGCATGATCAAGAGATCTCCACCCCAGAATTGCGGCGTTATTTCAAAATGACCAACTCGGAAATTTGGCGAATTATGAGTCAACTTGAAGAAAGTCGTGCAGTAGTAAGGACAGAAAAAAGAGGACGGACCCAATTTTGGACTGCCGTGCAGTAGAACGGCCCCAATTTTATCTGGATTATTTCTCTGGATTAATTTTTGAATTATTTTCTGAATCATTTTTTTTGATTTTTCGTTGGATTTTTTCCACTTTTTGGGAATTACCTATTTTGATATATATTTTCAGTAATGTATCATAAATCGCCAATTTATCAGCATAATCGTGCATATTTTCTGATGATTTTTCTAAAACTTCGGCAAATTTTTCCCAATTTTCAGAGATATCCATTTTTAAAGCTAAATCGCAGAAATTATTAATAATTACGGGATCTTTGGGAGCAAGATTCAATGCATTCTTGTAAGCTTCTAATGATTTTTCGAGATCGTTTAATTCTACATACATATTTGCGGTGTTAGTCCAAATAAGGGGATCCTTTTCATTTAATTTTAAAGCTTGCTGATATTGTTTCTTAGCTTCCAAAAAATCCCCTGAAAGTTCATAGAAATAACCTAAATTATTCCAAATCTCGGCATCATTTTGATTTTCAAGATTTAACTGCAGTAAATTCTTCAACTTCTCAATACCTTGTTTATACTGCCCAGCTTTTTCATATAAATCCATCAACCCAAAAACTAAATCTTTGGTAATGGAATTAGTGGCAAAATACTCTTCAAAAAATTGTATCCCGGCTGTAAACTCTCCAGATCCGATGAAATAACTCAGATACAAGTAAGGTAACTCAGAATCGGAAGGAAAAAGATGAAAATATCGCTTTAAAGCTTCAAAAAATCTTTCCCATTTCTCCCAATCTTTGTAAACATAGCAGATATTTATTAATGCGCTTTTTTGTTGGGGATTAATTTCCAAAGCTTTCTTGAAACAAAATTCTGCCGCTTCGTAATTTTTGTTATTATAATATGCTACTCCCAAGTTATTCCAAGCATGAAGGTATTTGGGTTGCTGTTCCACCGCTTGAGAGAAATAATATCCAGCCTTATCAAAATTACCTTCTTCCAGATAGGAACAACCAAGCATGTAATTCTGTTGAGCTTGTTCTTCAAGATCAGTTTCTTTTATTGGAGAATTCATATCAATATCATCAATCTATATTCCATTTCTGAGAGCGAATTAATGCCGAGCGAATTTCATCACGCATATCTTCAGCAGCTGCCTTAGCTGCTTGATCAAATTCAGAAACTGTGAATTTTTCCCGATATGGCGACATCTGATAGGCAAAATCGATTGATCTGGAAGCATTAACTATGGCTCCCAAACCCATATCGTTAACACCATATACAATATCTTCCGCCTTGCCACCTTGTGCACCATATCCTGGAATAAGAAGAATATTATGCGGTACTTCGGTGCGAATGGCTCGTAACTGCGTTGGATAAGTTGCACCAACAACTCCTCCAATATTAGTAAATCCATAAGTATCTATTGGTTGATCCAACTGCGTTAACTGGGGATCTTCACTCCATTTTTTCATCAAACGCGCCATGTGAACGTAATTTCGCACCAATTTAACAGAATCATTTGTACTGGAAAGGGAAGATAAATCTGATATTTCAAGAGTTTCAGCAGATATTTCCGGTTGGGCAAAAGAAAAGAGATCTTGGAAATCACCGCTGGAAGGATTGGAAGTTTTAATAAGCATGAATATTCCTTTTCCTTCTGGAATATATTTCATAAACGGCAGAATACCATCAATTCCCAAGTAACCGTTTACAGTTACCGCATCGGCGTTAAACACTTCAAATACAGATTTAGCATAAGCGGCAGCAGTGGAACCAATATCATTTCGTTTGGCGTCAAGCAGCACCAATCCGCCTTTTTGATGAATATGTTTAATTGTTTTATGTAATGCATCGAGAGCTTGATATTGTTCGTAAAAAGCAATTTGAGGTTTAAAAATAGATGCCACCTCAAAAGTTGCATCAATTATTCTTTGGTTAAATTGCCAAATGGCAGCATTGTAATCATTCCCAGATTCTTCTAACAAAAAATTTGGAATGCAGTATTTTTCTCCAATTCGGGGGTCTAATCCTACACATACGATGGATTGTGTTTGCTTTATGCGAGAATTTAGTTTTTCACTGAATGTTTTTTGCATCAAATTCGATCACAATATCAAAGGTGCCCCCATTTAAAAATGCATTTAGGAAGGGAAATCATAGAAAATGTATTTAACAACTCTCATCAAATTAAATACAGTAGAGTGCTAATTGAATGCTACATGTGAAATTCATAGGAATATTAAGAGGAGATTTATAACATGGTATCAGATAAGAAAATTGCATTAATGGGTCTAGATAATGCAGGAAAGACTAGTATTTTGACCACAATGAGGAAAAAATTCGATATTTCAGAAGAAATCAAAGGTATAAAGCCAACTCTAAAAGTGGAAAGATCCAATTTTCAGTTCTTAAATCACATTATTTACTCTGCAGACTACGGTGGTCAAAAAAAGTATCTGGATGAATATTTAGCCCATAAAACTCGATACCTAAGTTCTATAGATTTGCTTTTCTTTGTGGTGGATATTCAAGATAGTTTACGATTTCAAGAATCCATTGATTTCTTAAAAGAAATTTTAGATTATTTTGAAGAAATTGATAACAAATCCCCCATTGTGATTTTATATCATAAAACAGACCCCAAACTGCGAGAAGATCCAACAATTCTTCACAATCAAGAACAATACACAGAATTACTTCAACCCTTTCTTGAGAAACACCCCATGCATTTTTATAACACCTCCATATACGATATCGCTACCATTCTTCATGCTTTCTCAAAAGGAATTCTCTTCCTTTATGATCAAACCACCGCCATTCAGAAAATAATTGATGATTTTGTAGAAAAAATAGAAAATGTCATGGCTTTGCTTATTTTTGAACAGAATGGGATTGAGTTGGGGTCATATTTCTTAGAACACATTACATTGCAAATGAAAAAGAAAATTTTAACCCTTTATGAAATTTCTCAGCGTAGAATCTTAGAAGAGAATTTAAACACTTATGAATTTAGCGACCGTTTGGATACCTTTACAAAAGTATCAGGTACAATTCAGAGTTTTGAAATTGAAGGGGTTAAGTTCTTTATATTACTTATTTTGGAAGAACATGATGAAGAAATGGTGGTTTCACAGTTTAACTATTTTGAAAATGCTCATGACGAACTTCAAGCCATTTTACGCGCAATTTTACTAGATGAATATGAAGATCAGCAGTTAAATCCATAAATTTTAATTTAAAATGTGATATCGGAATAAATTGGGCCACGAGGAGTTAAAATTGACTTTTTTAATACTATTTTCTTAATATTCCATTCTCCGAAATAATGATTATGAAATTCTTGTTTAAGGGCTCCATACGAAGGTTGTCCTGGATTTTTTAATGAAAGCTGGGGATTTTTTCTTCTACCTCGGTTTTTCTTAACCCGCGCGATGGTTAAATGTGGTCGAAAAGCCCGAGATTCACGGGAAATTCCAAGTTTCTGATTTAAGGATTCTTCCAAAATTTCAAACCACTGTTGCAGTAAAGACAAAATTTCTTCGCTTCCGATGTTTACAAAGAATACTTGCTTACGAAAATCACCTACCCCTTTAAATGAACCATTATATTCACGATTATCGGAAAAGAAAGGTTGGTTGATCTCGTTTTGGATTATTTCATAAATTTTCTTCGCTGCATCCAAAGTGATGTTTCCTAAAAATTTTAGGGTAATGTGCATCAGATCAGGTGAAACCAACTTCAGAGGTCCGATAGCCGCTTGTAATCTTTTTTGATAATATTGAACCTCTTTGAGAGTTTCTTGATTTGGAATTTCAACGGCAATAAAACTGCGAATAGTATTATTTGGGTTTTTTGTCATTTATTTTCCCCTCAAAATTCTAGTTGCTTGTTCCTTTGTACTTAAAAAACATTCTTTGGCACCTAATATTGTTTTTTTAATGGCATCTTCTGCATATTGTCGAATGATTTTTGGCTCGTTTTTATTTTGATAGATTTTTCCCAATAATTCTAAGGCAGCAGGATTTTTAATTTCTCCAAAGGCTAAAATGGCTCCACGACGAACCTCAATGTGAAGCTTTTGAGCGATTTTTTTTGCAGAACATGCCATCTTTTTCTCCTCTATAGTTTAATTTGTACTACTATATCAAAAATAATATTCTATCAAAAAACTTTTTATTGACTCGTCCCCACTTCCAACGCATGAATGAAGATACTCTTATAAATGGAATCCGGTTAAAGGATTGGAGGGAAAAAATCCCCTTGTTAGACCCGTTACGAAATTTAAATGAGGTGTTCTGGTTTAATCCACAAATGTATAAGTTTTCATTTCTAAAGCAAAATTTGGGAGTAAATCTGGAAAAAATTCAAGAGGCACAAACTATATGGAATCGATTTGCACCATATTTTTTATTAAAATTCCCCGAAACCGTGGAAACTCAAGGAATGATTCGATCTCCCTTAAAAGAATTGAAAAATATTCCGAAAAATTTATTCAATATTGGTAATACCCAAATTAGGGGAAAAGTGCTGGCAAAATGCGATAACAACCTTGCCGTAGCAGGCTCCATTAAAGCAAGGGGAGGTATCTTCGAAGTATTAAAAATTGCGGAATCACTTCTGCAGGAAAAGTGGAATTTCACCAAAGCATCAGATCGCAAAATTCTCACAGAACCCAAATTTCAGGCTTTTTTCCAAAAATACACCATTTCAGTGGGATCCACGGGTAATTTAGGGTACAGCATTGGAATATCGGCCAAAAACTTGGGATTTAATACCAAAATCTTTATGTCTGCTGATGCAAAAGAATGGAAAAAACAAAAACTGAAGGATTTGGGAGTTAATGTTATTGAAATCGAGGGAAATTATAATCAAGCAGTTAGATCAGCCAGAGAAGATGCAGAGAAGAACCCTATGACATTTTTCATTGATGACGAGCGTTCCTTTGATCTTTTTTTAGGATACGCCACTGCGGCTTTGGAAATTCAATTGCAATTGGAAGAACTTTCAATTCTTGTCGATGAAGAGCATCCCTTATTTATATACCTGCCTTGCGGAGTAGGAACTTCTCCTGGCGGAATCAGCTTAGGATTGAAATTAATTTATGGTGATAATGTGCACTGCATTTTTACCGAACCTGTACAATGCCCCAGTATGCTAATCGGCTTACTATCAAAAAAACATCACGATATTTCGCCAGAGGATTTTGGAATTTCATGTAAAACAATAGCAGATGGTTTAGCCTGCCCCTACCCATCTGAATTTGTAGGAAAAATTATCGAAAACCTAATCACCGGAATTTATACTGTCGCGGAAGAAGATTTTTTGGGACTACAGGCTTTATTATGGAAAGCCGAGCAAATTAAGATAGAACCTTCCAGCAGTGGAGTTCTGTTGGGTCCAATTCATCTTTTTCAAGCTGAGAAATTCAGTCAATATTTAAAAAACCATTGGAATGAACCTTTCATGGATAACGCAACGCATATTGTGTGGTTATCTGGAGGTTCCCATGTTCCACAAAAAGAATGGCGGGAAGAAGTAGAAAAAGGAAAAGAAACACGTATTTATAAGATGTGTATGAGAAAATAAGGATTTGAAAAAAGGCAAATAAATGGATTCTAATCCTTATTCTGCCACCAATTCCAAATTCGGTAATTATTAAGGGTTTCTTCCATTTCACTCGATAATTCAAGAATTTTAAGTGAATGTTGCTCAGGAATCAAATGGACATCTTTAATATCATCAATATTCTTGGACTTAGATAATTTTAGCAAATCTTCCAACATCATAATACTCATCTGTGCCCGGGTATCGGCATCAGAGGAAGCATTATGCGGAATGAAGGTGATCCTTAAGTCTGCTCTCATTTCTTGAATTTCCTGGAACTCACGAAGAATTTCTGCTGACAAAGGTTCCTCGGGATAAACATCGAAAGCCAGATGGATAGTAATTTCCTGAGACTTAAGCAACCGGATTAAGGCGGGAAAATCTATAACTGCACCTCTTGCAGTATTAACCAGTAACGCATTGGATTGAAGCAACCGTAGTTTTTGTTCTGACATCAAACCCCGAGTAGCATCGTTTAGTGGAACGTGTAAAGAAACCACATGAGATTCCTTAAGCACTTCATCTATATTCTCCCGATATTGCAATTTATTATATTTATCTTCCAAATCGTAGTTACGGATTAGATCATAGTATAAAATTTTAATTCCCCATGGGGCAATTCGTTTTACCAATTCTTTTCCAATTTCACCCAGACCAATGATACCTAAAGAGAGATTATCCAAAATATTGGTTAAATTCTCATCTAAATCCCATTTATTCTCTTTACCCCATTTTCCCGACCAAACAAAATTATGCATGGGAATCAAGTTTCTTAAATTAACTAAAATCAACGCAATTGTAAAATCAGCCACGGATTTATGTAAAATGGAAGGAGTATGAGAAATGAGCACATTGGGATGAATAAATACATGGTCATAACCAACGGTACTTGTACAAACTGCCTTAACTGAAGGTATTTCCAGAATTTGATTAGTAATGGGATGAGATATATGACAACCGATGTAATCCACCCCTCTGCTTGAGACCATTCGAATAATTTCAGCTTCTTCGGGGAATCTTTTTGAAGAAACGATTAAATTGCAGTCACGAGCCAATTCTTCCTTTAAAGCCATAATTTTTGTCTTGAATGGTGGGGAAACTTTAGGATGATTTGCAATTTCAAAGAATACTGGAGAAGTCAGATAAACGGTAGCCTTATCATTCTTACTATGCATATAAATGATTAAGAAAGAAAAGTAAAAAAATTATTTATCCATGCCAATATAACGAGCTTCAACCTTTCGTTGAATGTTAAAGAAGTAATACATAATTACTACAGTTAGCATCGGTGGTACCAACAGATTATATCCTGCGGCTAGTTTCAAATTTGCAATGGGAAATACTTCCAATCCCGGTAGCCGGAAAATAAATAGATCTGTGGGTAAAAAGTAAGTTATAATTGCTGCAAATGCCCATCCAAACATGTACATATAACTCCACTGCCGGATCTTTACCGCAGCGATAATCACCACAAATAAGTGAACATGTATCATCTGAAGCCAGACCCAAACGTCCCATTCCAGCATTTGATAAACTGTGTTGAAGTAGCAAGCATAAATTCCCAATAGAAAATAATATAACAAATGATACCACTTAAGAGAAAAATCACCTTGACTGGGGATATTTCCTAAAATTGCTAATGAAACCACAAATGCCATGTAAAGCCCGTGGTAAGGTTCTATGGCGATAAAAGTCAAAGCGGCAGCGAAAAAACCTCCAATCGCTGAAAAACCATAGGCAGGGGTTTTAGATTTGCTATTTATAGTCATAGAGACTCCAATGGGAATTACCATCAGGAAAAACCTTACAAAGTAGGAAAAAGCCCAAGATTCAAAAGCATATCTACCATCAGGCCAATGGTGCAATGTTCCATCCCACAATGCCATTAACCACACTGTCAGAAGTCCCAAAGCGAAGCAGAGAAGAAAATGCCCCACCATGCGTATGGGTTTGCCTTTTAAGTAAACTCGCTCCACCTTTGGTTTTTCGACGGTAGTCCATCGTTTAATGAGATTTTTTACCATGCATAATGTAGCTTAAGAGGTTTTTTAAGGATTTCGTGTATAACTAACGATAAAAAAAATTATTTTACTTGAAAAATTCGAGCCATATCTTTTCTGAATTTTCAAGTTTTTCACATGGAATGCCCCCGTAAATAGAGTTTGAATCCATTACGGTAAATGGGTGTGCAAATGAACCCCCATCCACAATAACATTTTCATCAACTTTAGTTCCAGGTAATAGCACAGTTTGCGGCCCTATTTTAACACCATCAGCGATTTGAATTTTGGCAACTAATAATTTATCCCCTTGTATTAAATAAGAATAGAGCGCTGCAGATTGGCCAATGATGACGTTTTCCCCGATTTCTACGAACTCTGGAGAAATCCAAGTTTGATTGATCACCGATTTCTTACCTATAGGAACGCCAAAAAATGTATATAAAAAGGTTTTTTTTAAGAAGATAAAGGGGCTAGAGGATATCAGCCAAAATAGAAAAATCCGACTTAAATTCCGCAGATTCCAAAATAAATAATCTTTATCTGCTAAGTTTCGGAAAAAAACACCCTCAGATGGAGCGTGAATTCTGTTTAGAGTTGCAATAATTAGCTTTGTAATAATTGCAGACCAAATAACTGATGTGATATAAATTATTGCAATTAAGATCGGTAAAATTAATCCCGCCGCCCAATTTGGATAATCCCAAAATTTTTTTACCAAATTCGATAATGTCCAAGAAACATCATTAAAATTGTAAAATGAAGGCAGTATTCGGATAAACCACGAATAAAAGAACCAAAGTACCAGAAAAGAAGCAGGTATTAGAGAAATCCAGACTTGAAAAAGATAAATCCAGATATATTTGCGCCGAACGCGTGGGTCGAGATAGTTGGGAGGTGTTAATTTTGTACTAGTTGGACTACTCATTTTTTTCTCATTTTTTTCTTCTTACTTGTCTTTTCTACTTTTATTGGCAATGCTATTTTCGCAGGAGTCCCCACATGAATGCAGTAGGGGGCTAACTCTTGATTAAAATGCGATGTACTCCCACCACCTAACACGGCACCCTCCCTTATAGTCGTCCCAGGTGCCACAATAGCACCACCACCTGCAATCCCACTCTTCTTGACCAATACCCGTTTCACATACAAATACTTTCCTATAATCGCATGAGAAATCAATTGAGTGTTTAAACTGATCATACAATTGTCTTCGATGTCAACATATTCTGGATCGATCCAGCTATCATACAGCACTATATTTTTTCCAATGTGTGCTCCGAAAATACGGTAAAAATACATATCTGCCCATGGCAGTGGCATTGCCCTCGCAATATAAAGCCCATAATAGCAAATCCAAAATCGCATAAAATAAAACTGGGCTTCTCGGCTTGATAATTCAAAAAAACCCTCTTTCGGCGGTTCAATTAGCCGAACGATATGATAAACAATTCCAGAAAGCAGAATCGAAATTATAAAAAATTGCCAAAACAGTCCATAAATAAAAAGAGGCAATAAGAGATATGTCCATGTTTTCTGTATAAAGAGAGAAGAATAATAGCCTCGATTGAGGAAAAACATAATAATGATTGTGATCCATAATTCAAAGAGAAGCAAGAGATGAATTCGATGTTTTCCTGGAAGATTCGCGGAAATTAAGGGGAAATCTGAGATATTTTGTGAGGGTTCAACTTCTCTAAGGACCATTAACACTTCATAAGATAATCCCTATTTAAAAATTTATCATACTTTTAAGTGGGGTAAAAAGATGAAAAAAATTTTAGCCTGAGGGGTAGTGCCCCTCTTTAGAGATAAATTTCCATTTTTTAATTTTCCACTTCTATTTGACTATCTATATATTGGGATTTTCGAATAAGGAGGTGAAAACCAT
>CAYRPF010000020.1:0-16819 GCA_964426185.1 uncultured archaeon
CACAAAAGAAAGAAAAAATTTACAAATTTTCAAGATAAAATTTACTCAATTAATTTGCGTATTTTTTATTCAATTTTTGAAAGAAATTTTCCAATCTTTCATCAATTACTTGATTAATCTTTTTCAACAAATTTTCTTTCTGATAAATTTCCGTTAGAAATTGGATGAAAATAAGATTATATAATAAAGATAGATCTTCATCACTTTCATCATCTAACCGATTAATTTGGTTTTGAACCTGCTTGGTAATTGATTTGCCCGTTTTTGCTTCATAAAAATCCTTTATTGCTTGATTACCCATTTTATTAAAAATTATTTGGCGAATATGCTCCAAAGTCTTTGTAATAACTAGGTAATAAATCATAATTTCTTCGCTGTCAGTTTTTTTCATCTCTTCGATATTTTGGGTTAAATTTGAAGCCAAAAAAGATAAATCTAAGTGAAATTTACTCTCAATCTTTTTTAAATAAGAAGGTATATCACCTTTGTAAATATCATCAAAAAATCGATCGAGATCAACAATAAATAGTTGAAGAAGAGATTCTAAGCCAGGGATAGATATATAATTGTGAACATTCTTGCCCATGAGAAGATCTTGCCCTTCACCGCGAACTACAAGTGCATAAACACCAAGTTGAATCATTTCATTCTGAATTTCTTCCATCGATTTCGATCTCATGCTTTTTATCTATTTTAATTTGACTCTTTGGTATAATAAATTTTTTTAGATCTAATGGTTGCTTTTTGGAATTCAGAACAATAATAAAGAAAATCCTTTTTGGAAGTCAGAATAATAGTAATCATATTAATAATAATATGGTGCTTTTAGTGCGAAAATTGATCTTAGTTAGATGGGATATGAGATTGGGACCTAATGCACTGGTTCAATTTCCACCAGAAGCCTCTTTTCCTCCTAATGAAACTTTATTGCAAATTTGGGCAAAACATGAAACCACGCCCAACTCTGATTTTGTTGCAATAGTAGATGAAGAAAAGCAAGTAAAATATTGCTCGTTGTTGAAAATTGATTCAAAAACGCATGAAACATTCTTTATTATATTAGAACTTACAGTAGACTCAGATGTCCAGATTTATCAAGAAATTTTGAATTCCATAGGAAACGAACTTATCACAAATTACAATGCCCCTCATTTTACTCATATTTTATCAGAAACCTACCGTGCTATTAAAAATTATTCAGAAATGGATGAAAAACAGCTTTATTTTAGATTGTTTGAAGATAACACACGGATCCATATTCTTCAAATTTTACGGCAAGGTGTCATAAGTAAACGAGGATTACGGGAAAAATTACGAACTCAATTTGGGTATACAAAATTGAATATTGATCTATTATTGACCCCTTTTCAAAGGCTCCGTCTAATTAAGATAATCAATGTTCCTGGAGAAGAAGAATCCATCTTCTTGGTTGCTGATCTATTTGCAATAAGAATCCCTCCTGCAATAAGACCAAACAATCATGTAATTCAAGAAAAAATCCAACAATTTTTTGTAAAAGATCGTATCATTCTTGAAACTGAACTTCATAAATTATTTCCGATATTTGAGAAGCGAGAAATTCTTCAATTGATTAATTTGATTGCTTTACATAATGAAAACGGACTTGAATTTTCAGTAGGACTGGAACTTTTAAAAAATAAAAAAAATCTTTTATTAGAACTTGAAGCTGCAAATATTATTGATATATCACAAGAAAATTTAATTTTCCTAATTAGTGATATTCAATTTCTAACCCATAAACCAAAATTTTTATTACCTATTCTTGCAAGGCGGTATAAAAATGAAGAAATTTCTCTCGATCAACTATTCAAGCAATTAAATCTAATTTTGTAATATTATGTATTCTTATAAATTAATTACTGCAAATCCTACCAAATCAGCATTAATTTGAAGAATTTTGTGTTGTTTCAGCCGTTTGAGTTTAGCTGGTATATCAAATTCCATTTCTTCGAGCTTTTCTAGCCAATACTTTATTTCATTCTCTAAATATTCAATTTCATGATGTAGTTTATCAATTTGTCTTTCTTTATGGGCCCGTTTTTTCATTTCAACAATATTTTTCAAATTTTGAAGTTGCCGTTCAGTAGGAAGTTTGACTTTTTTAACCCTTAAGGTTGTTTTCAATTTGTCTAAATGGAACATAATATATTTTTTTTTCATTTCGGCAGTAGCAAGCAGTTTTTTCTTCTCGCGGCTGTATCGTTTACGATTCTCTTGAATAAGATATTCAATACGAGGGGTTGCTTCTTGTTTTAATCCATTCAACGCTTGTTGATATAACTCACGAATTTTTGACTCATTAATTATTGATTTGAATTGATACATTTGGTTATTTTTCTCAAGGGGAATGAATATTTGGGAAAATTTAGCAGGATGGTAAAATATAGGGATTAAAGAATGAAAAATTAATCCCGAAGAACTAATTATAATGGGATAGATTATTTTTTCAATTAGAATTCCGATAGTTTTGAGCTCTATATAAAATAGATATAATATTTCATTTTCTTTCAGAATACGTTGTAATTCAAGCTTTTCTGATGTTGTTAAAGAAAATTTTGACTGCCTTATCCATTTTATTAGTCGAGAAGAATCGATCTGAAGATATGAAGTGAACCCTGAAAAATCGTCTCGTGCACAGAATTCGGCAGTTTTCATAATTAATTCATGACCAAGGGCAAAAAAATCAATTTCTTCGTACTTTTGGGCAATTTCCATTGAAAAAGTTCCTTCATAATGACGGGACGATGCTCGAATATGGGAGCGAAATTGTTCGTTTATTATAATTTTCCAAAATTCTATCTTATTTTTTGACAAGGTTTTTTCTAAAACCAAACCATTGGAAAATTGAGTTAATAAGGAACGCATAATGTTTTGATTATTGTAGTTAGCTTGATGAGTAAAATCTTGAATTTTCTTTAAAAATTGGAATATATCTTCAGAATTCAATATTTTATCATTTTGAAGGTTTTTCATCATACTTGAGGTTTGGAATGATTTTTGATCCAGAACAAAATCGTCTAACTTTGCATATACTTCCTCTATTTTATCAGCGGTTTTGGTAATTACTTCTTCTAATCGGAATTTATAAGGAATTTCATCTTCACGTAAAACCAAATCTGTTATTTGCTTTTCTAAACCGCCTAAAATAGGTTCAAGTGAACCGATCGATTCTTCAAAAAGATGAATTCGATCAATAATCGCATTTACAATAGAAGATTCTACTGTATCAGCTATATAAAAATTGTATATCCAAATATCTTTGGTCTGTCCTATGCGATCTAATCTCCCAATGCGCTGTTCTAATCTCATTGGATTCCAAGGGAGATCGTAATTTATAATAATATGACAAAATTGAAAATTTCTTCCTTCTCCTCCAATTTCAGTAGACAAGAGAATAGAATGCGTTGTTTTAAATTTATAAACTTCTTGATTTTTTTGTTTTTCATTAAGATCCCCATGAAAATGCGCTACCATGATTGATTTTTTTTCGAAAATCGAAGAGAGATAAAAGAGAGTGGCTTTAAATTGTGTAAAAATAATTATTTTCTCATTGGGGTTCTTGCTTAAAATATCATGGATTATTTCTTGGAGTCTTTCTGCTTTTGAATCTATCTTAAGAGATTTCAAATCTTGAACAAATTCCTTCAAAATTTTAATGTGATCTTTGATATTTAATTCATTTTCTTTTTTGGGCTTCATTAACCGCTTTCGTTTGTAGTAAATCATTCGATCTTCCAACTCAAATTCTTCCACCCCCAAGTCTAAGTCTAATTCTGCTTCATCATCTTGGAATTCTTGATGAATTTGAATCTCTGTTTGAAACTTTGTTAACATCTCTTCATTTTCTTCTAAATATCTAATTCGACGCTGTAAACTTTTAGTTATCGCAGGAACTGAGCTTGTTAATAGCTTTTGTAAAATTATCATTATAAAACCTGTTCCTGCAGTGCCTCCTTCAAAATTTCGAGAATATATCTTAGCGAGATAAAGGTGTATTTTATTGTATATACTGAGTTCTTCAGGCGTAAGGATTACATCAATAATTTTTGGAATTCGTCGGATTTTATGATTAGGAAATACACGCTTTCGTCTGTTCCGAATAACATAATCGCTCAGAAAATGTTTTCGCTCTAAAATCTTAATAAGTTCCACTCGAAAGGATTCTTGGGATAATTTTGAATCTAAATCTTCAATTTGATAATTTGGTAGAAAATTCAAGATATTATAGGTTAAAGAACGACGTTCAAAGGCGCTAATTCTAGAAAAGTTCAATAATTGTTTAATAATTAAATTGAGCATAATTAAATTCTTACGTTCAGATTCAAAACTTTCAAAATTAGGAAATCGATAAGGATCCAACAAACAGATTAATGAATATAAATCAAAAGCATGCAATTGAATGGGAGTAGCAGTTAAAAGGAGTAAATTATGAGTTTTTGAGGATAGTTGTTCTGCTAAATCATAGGCTAATGTTGTCCGATAAAGATCGGTTTTAGCGTTCACTAAATATCGACGTAGGTGGTGAGCTTCATCAAAAACCACAATATCCCATTCTATTTGTAATAATTTTAATGAACATTGAGGTAAACGTGCAAATTGAAGAGATACTGTGCATAATGTATATTCTTCTCCTGATTTCATATCTTGGAAGTTTCCTGAAGAAAAATTTACTTGCGTATTTTTCAAACGAGCAGAATCCAAGCGAGTGAAATTAAGGCTAAATTTATTCTCCATTTCAAATTCCCACTGAGAACAAAGGCTTGCTGGAGCTATAATTAAAATTCTGCGTGCCAATTTCCGTGCCAGCATTTCCTTAATGTAAATTCCCGCTTCAATAGTTTTTCCTAAACCAACTTCATCAGCTAAAATCATTCGAGATTCATTTTGCTGAAGTAAATGATGCGCTACTGAGACTTGATGGGGAAGAAGTGATAATCGAGAATTAGTAACTATCTTTAAATAATTACTACTGTAAAGATCAAGTATTTGAACTGCCCAAATATGAATCAAGAAGGGAATATCTGCAGAAACTCGATGATAAAGAAATTCTGAAATGGGATCTAATACATTTTCCCGAATCCGAAATTCTTCAATCCATATTGTCTTACCTGTAGATAGTTGAACTTGATAGCGCAAAATATTATCTGGCTCATGCAAGCGCCTGTTTTGAATTATTCCTATTGACATGTTTGCCTTTCTATCTTTATTTTTATCTGTTTTATTCGATTTATTTATTCTATCTAAGTCAAACTTAGAGTTAAATCGAACCCTATCTCCGATAAACCAAACATGGTGAATAATTTCTCGCGGGTAAACTATTTGTGTAGATTTGGCTTCAAAATCAACGATATATTTAAAATAAACTTGATCGGCACCTTTTTTATGAGTGTTAAAGTCGACTATAGATGAATGTCTGGTTGTAATTCCAGTTAGTTGTTTGGAATAATATTTAACTTCAATTATTTCTCCAATTCCGAGATCTGGATTAAATCGATGACGAACACGATTTCTCAGCACAAATGTAAATGAAGGACACGTTTTATTGGTGCAAAGTCCAGGAAGATTAAACTCGGAAACTTCTAATAAAGAATTACAAAAAGGACATTTCTCCATACAATAAGAAAAATTTACAATAGTTAATGGATTTTTCCAACTAATGTTCTCTTTGATTGAATTTTTGCTTATTGGGGCGCCGTATATAGATGAATTACCAATTGGAGCAAAAAGAGCTTATAAAATCACCCAAATACTTCCTATTCTAATTCAACCTGTCAAAGATATTGCCCAACGGCTTTATAAATCAATTCAAAAAGAATCAAATCTCGGAATTCTCACAGGATTCCCTATCCAAGGTACTTTTGAAACAGATGGTCCACTGGGTGCTTTTATATTGGGCGATTTTCTCGCTTCAAGAAGAATTCAAGTAAATTTGATTTTAGAATCCCCTTTGAAGCAAAAAATCCAGCAATTACCATGGAATAATTCTGCTAGAAACTATATTAAATTCACTTCAATTTCTCAATTAGACAAAATCCCGCCAGTAATGATATCAATTGAATATCCCGGACAAAATATAAAGGGAATCTGCCATAACATGAAGGGTTATCCTCTTTCTCAGCACATTTTTGATATTGAATCAATGATAGATTCAGAACCACCAAAATATTGGTTGGGAATTGGGGATGGAGGTAATGAGTTAGGACTTGGAAAAATTCGAAGTCGAATAATAAAGGTGATAAAATTTGGCAAATCTTGTCGTTGTGAATGCGGAGGAGGGATTGCTGCATTTCGTTCTTCTAATGAATTTCTTTTGGGAATTACTTCAAATTTAGCCAGCTTAATTATAACTTATGAATTATCGATATTATTTGGCGAAACTCTGAAATATTCATGGAAGAAGGAAACTCAACTGCTTGCTCGATTAAATTCATTAGGAATTATTGATGGAATTACTGGAAAATTTGGCACTGTTGATTCAATTCCCCCACAATTAGCTAAAAAAATAATTGGAAGCATTATACAGCATTATTCTATCTGATCCAACTCTAATTCAATATTTTTCAGACTAAGCTGAAACGATTCTTGTAATTTTTCAAGTTTTTTTCTTCGAAGCTTAATATCGATTTCAGTTTTTGGTTTTTGTAGTGCAATATTTGCCACTCTAGCTGGAATTAATGCTAATTTAGAAATTACATCTTCTTTTTTATCTTGATCAGTGAATTTCAAGATAAAAGGAGTCAATATATTCAAATATTGAAGAATAAAACCTAAATCTCCTTCAAAATTTAATAACACAGTTTCATCAATCGCCTTTCGACCTCGTTCTTTTAGCTTATATACTTTTTTCACAGGACCTAATGGTGATTGTTTACGGACACCGCTTATCATCTGTTTTTTTCCTTCTAGCTTAGAAAGTATAGGATATATCGTTCCTGATTTCGCTTCCCATGATCCTTGAAACAACTCATTTAATTCTTGGATCATCTCATACCCATACTGCCCAACTGGTTCTCCTTCATTTCTTAACTCCCTTGATCGCAATTGAGCCAAAATTAACACTTCTAGCGGGCTTAAATTGATCTTTTCTTTCTTTTTCCCTTCTTTAGAGCCATTTTCCATTTGAACTTCGACGGATTTTCCGATCCAAAACATATTGTAAATTCACCTAAAACTAAATTTGGCGGTCTTCTGGTGGATGATGATCTCGCTGAACTTTCTGGAGTTTTTTTAATTCTTTCTCCACTTTTCTCTCAATCCAATTAAGTTCATCCGATGTTTCTTGAGAAGGAATGGTATAAAAGTACATTATCATATGAATGATTAGAATACCACTCCAAGCACCGAATGGATACCAAAACCATACCATAAAACTCCAACGTGGTGTTGCTGTGAAGAAATCAATGAATAATATAAATAAGTTAAGAATAACATAAGCCCAAACATGATACAATAAGATTAAGGTAGCAATATGAACGATTCCTTTTTTATATAGAATATAATAAAACACATGGGTCAATATAACGATTCCCCACCCAATCAAAGCCCAAAGAAACCATGGATAGGTCTGATCTGTAAGGTAATTTATCACAAAAAGCAAGAGATTGACAAAACAATAAATTAAAGCATGTAAAACCAAAAAAAATCGTTGAAGAACGATTTCTTTAGCAATTTTACGTAATCCATCATCATTAAATTCTTTCAGACGCATATCATTTGTTGTATGATTATCATTCAAATTTGATCATCTCCTTCATTTGGTTGAATCTTTACTTCTTTTCAACATAATTATAACAAGTGGTAACTTTAGTTCATGTATAACTATATCGGATGATAATATGTTATATTCATTTTTTTCCCTTAATAAATATTGTTAACACTACATAGTGTAGAAATTATTAATGCCCTTTTCTATGGAGTTACGATCAATACATGCCTGAATTACCCGAAGTTGAAACATATCGCCGCTATTTTTCGCTGACATCTCTAAATCAAACGGTAAAAGAAGTAGAAATTCTAGATGCCACCATTCTACGCCGTCCTAATTTGGAAGATTTTGTGAAAAAAATAAAGTGTTCTACATTTATTAAAACTACACGCATCGGCAAATATCTTTTCGTCCATCTGTACCCTCGGGGAGTTCTGCTTTTACATTTCGGAATGACGGGTGATATCCGTTATAATAGAAGGGAAGAACTTCCCAATTTGGCGCCTATAATTACACGACATGATCGCATCCGATTCTATTTTGATTCTAATGGTGTACTTTCGATAATTTCTCAGAGAAAATTTGCCCGGATTGAATGGTGGCCATCTGTACAAGATTGCATCAACATTCGTAAATTAGGGAAAGATGCTTTGGAAATAGAATTAAATGAATTTATCGAAGTGATTCAATCAAGCACACGTGCGATTAAAGCAATTTTGTTAGATCAACACAGAATCTCTGGTCTTGGAAATTTATATGCGGATGAACTACTATTCCAAACCCAAATATCTCCCCTCTCCTCCGGAAATCAATTGTTCACATCTCAAATCGAAAAATTGTGGAAAAAAATGAGAAAAATCTTAAAAATTGCGGTTGATCTGGCTGCAGATTATGGAAAGTTCCCTGAAAATTTTTTTCTTTTCTCCAGAAAAATCGAAGGTGTTTGTCCGCGATGTAATACTAAATTAGAAATGACAATAATTGGACAACGAACCACCATTTTTTGTCCAAAATGTCAGCATCGTTAATTTCTAAGTACATAATTACTTTATAGCAAATGCTTATATGGAAAATTAGGCTAAATTAAAATGTGTTCTTACAAATACCAGAAATTCTAATTACTATTGGATGGATAGTACTACTAATTTTTATTTCAATTGCAATTGCTGTGATTTCATTCAGTATTGGAATTCGAGCAGTAAAGGGAGGAAAAACTTCATTTGGTTCAGTTTTCATTACTGGTTTAATTGCGGTTTTCTTAGGAGGATTAATTTCATACATCTTTCAACTCTTTCTACCAGGATGGGCATTTATCGGATTGCTTATCTCCCTTATCGTTACTTTATTTATCATTGAAAGACGACACAACACCACTTTTCTGGGTGCTTTAGGGGCAATTATAATTTATATCATTGTACTAGCAATTATTTTAGTGATTCTATTCCTCTTTGCCCCAGCTTTTGTCTCTTGGATTTCTACTGTTCTTAATTACGACATTACTCAATTAATTCCTGCAATATAGGAAAGTAAAATTCAAGATACTAAAATCTTATAGAATAAAGAAATAAAACAAAAAAAAACTTCGCAACACTGGGAGGTTCAAAGAAATTTCAAGTTTATCGGCTGAATTAGAAAAGAAATATCAACATCTTAAACTCCTAAGCAATAGAAATCCACAAGATGCTGAATTACAACTCAAAGAAACACTAAAAAATATGAATTCACCAGAATTTACCTTAAAATTTCGGCTTTTACTCGGATATACTCAATGGTGTTTGGGAAAAATTCAAGAATCTTTCAATAACTACAGTTTTGTATTGGAACGGGCAACTCAAGAGTTTAACGAAGAATACCAAGCAGATGCATTGGTAGGATTGGGTATGGTCGAAAATTCTAAAGGATCTCTTGACGCGGCTGCTAAACACCTTATGAAGGCCATCTCAATTTATCAAAAACTGAAGAATTACTCAAAAGAAGCCCAAGCTAGAAATCGTTATGGTATAAATCTTTCGTTCTTGGGTAGAATACAAGAAGGAACAGAATCGCTGGAAAAAGCAATCAATTTGGCCCAAAAAGCGGTTGATTTACAAAAAGAAGCCTCAGCTCGCAATAATTTGGCATTGTTTGAAATGAATCAAGGTGATATCCAAAAAGCCGCAAATCAATTCCTTCAATGTGTTGAAATCAGTCGAAAGATGGAAAATCAACGAGATTTAGCTATAATGTTAAGTAATTATGCAGAGACCCAGCAGCATTTGGGAAATTACAAGCTGGCAGAACAAAATTATTTAGAAGCATTGCAAATCGCAGAGAAAGCTCGGAATATATTGAATATCGCAACTATTAAAGCAGATATAGGCGGATTTTACACAGAAATCAGAAGTTTAAAAAAAGCTAAAAAGTTTTTAGAAGAAGCAATGGCTCTTTTTACCAAAGTCGAGATGAAATTCAATTTTCTTCAGTGTTTGAATTATTACGCAAGATATTGGTTAGCGTCGGGTAATTACTTGAAATCCATCGAATATCTACAACAAGCTCTTAATATCGTTGAAAATACCCAACTTAATTTTCCGAAAATACAAGTGCTAATTACCATGGTTCAAACCCATTTTGCACTGCATAATGTAGATACTGCTTATACTTTACTCAAAGAAATTATGGAATTAGCTTGGAAACAGCAGAATAAAGTAGCATTAGGATTGGCTTTGGTAGAACGCACCCGTTTAAGTTTATCATTCTCCAACTTTCATGAAGCCGAACTACTCTTGATGGAAGCAAAAGAGATAGGTAAAATTACTAACCATTTTGAGATTATTGTCAATTCTCGACTGCTTCTCGCTTTAACATTTTTAGTAAAAAACGAACAACATCGATATTCGCAAGAAATCAAGCTGATTGCAAATCTCGTGAATGAAATACTAAAACTCACAAAAGAAAGAGCATTATGGCCTCGATATGTGGATACTCTACTGGTAAGAGCCTCTTTATATGTATTTGAGGGATATGATATTGAAGCTCAAAAAATCCTAAATAATGCTGAAGAATTGGTGAAAACAAACAAACTACTCAATAAAACACACCAAATTAATCGAATCCGTCAACTAATAAAACGATTAGAAGCTTATCCCTTAGATAGAGATTTCATCTTGTCCCAAATCAATAATTTATTATCTCAAGAAATTCAAAGAATTACCACTCAAGGAATGTATTTACAAATATCTCAAGAAGATGTGGATAAAATCTTTGTATTGTCCTATAAAATTGATGAAAAACGAGGAACAATATTATATCTTTCTGAAAATATTGATCCAGAAATTCCAGAATTAAGAAATCATATCCAAATGGCAGGAAATATATACATGGTGAGTTTAGGACAAGGACATGGATACCATGAAGGTCTTTTTGGTCCTTTCCCGTTTGCTGATGGAAAATACCGAGCATTAGTTCACTCTTTATTTATTAAAGATTCCCAGATGCAAAACAAGCGCCTTAATGGGGCAACCTTCTTTATCACCTGTTTAATTTATCCACAAAAACTTAGCCCACTATTAAACAATCGTGAAAAACTCGAAAAAATATTTTCGGAGCATTTTCGACAGATTTTAGACATCCGGCATATTTCTGTTCAAGTTCTAAAAAAATTGCGCACCAGTATTTCAGAATTTTTCCTAAAACCCTTTATTGTTGACTAATGGTGAAGAATTATTTACGCCTAATTCATTTTTCTGATGGTATTTCACCCTAAACGATAGAAATAGCAATACAGAGTACTATCGGGTTAATGTTGGAATTGTTATACATAATTACGATGAAAATTTACATGATAACAATAATGAAGAGTTGATTTTTTCCAACAATTATTGCCTAAAAGATCTAGAATTGCCAAATTCGTGTAAAACCACATTCTGGAATAAATTCAAAAACTAGATTGAAGATCTGGTTAAATTGGAAAAATAAATTGAAGATTTGGAAATGGACTCAGAGGGAATCGAACCCTCGGCCTCTTGCATGCCAAGCAAGCGATATACCGCTAATCCATGAGCCCTTAAAAAATATGAAAATCTATTGAAATAAATTAGAGATTTATTTTAAATTTTTTGAATCAAACATGTAATTTTTTGAGGTCAACCATCAATCTGTTTCACGCGGTTAATATAGTATGAAATTTCGTTGTAAAAATAGCCAAAAATGCCATTTAGGTTGCGAATAAAATCAAAAGAAGAATTCTTTTAAGTCGAGAAATAAATGTTAAATCGTGCATAAATATGGTTCACTATGATTTACAAAATTTTGGAACAGTCGAAATAAATAGAAAGAAAATCCGTTGTGATTTAAATATTTCAGCAGCAAAATTCTTCCAAGAGTTTAGCGAATTCGAAGGTATGCTCTCTAAGCGAGGTAAACAAACCATCGAAACAGCGATAAAATCAAAAAGAGAAGAAAAAACTAAAGAACAAGATGAATTGGAAGCTTTCTTTGCAAGATGTGAGAAATATATACGGCAAAGATTATCGTCCATGGAAATAAATCAACAAACTGGCTCTGGAAAAAGCGATACTCAAGGAAAAGAAGGGGGATCTAATCCTGATGAAGTAGAAGGCGAGAGAATTCTCGTTAAGGTCGAAGAAAAATTGGTTGCAAAGTATAGATATAATTTTCTGGCAGACCAAAAAGATTCTATAGCTGAATCTGAAGAAGAAAACTCGGTGGAGGATTCTGACGACGAAAATGGAGAAGAAAGTGAAGAAGATCTAGAAGAATTTCCTGAAGGTTATGGCATACTCACCCGCGAAGGTCAAGTCGTCATTCAAAATATTGCAGAGGATCAGAGAATTTGGGACATTTCAGGAAGATTCAAGCATAATGGAACTATTGAAAAAGTCGAAGAAGAATTTTTCATTAAAGAATTAAATAGAAGTGGAGAAGAAAACAGCGAATATACCGAAAAATACACCATTAAAGCGGATAAAGAACCTTCGCTGAAGTTAAAAGAAGATATTTCCACCATAAACGATCCTAATACCATTACCTATTCGTTAAACATGGATCAAGATAATGTGGTATTCTTCAAATTGGACTTAATTAATACAGAAGAATATCCTATTCAAAATATTGAATTGAAAAAGAAACTGTTCGAAAGTTCTAGTGATGTCAATGTAAAATCGGTTTCTGTAGGTGAACATTCCTTAGAAGACAACTATTTAATCTGGAAAATAGAGGAATTGGAACCGAATGGTCAAGCTTCTTTAGAATTTACTCTAACAGTACATATTGCAGATAAAGATGAAAAAGTGCGCTCAGGAACCGTAGAAATCAAATATTCTGCAGTGAATTCATTAACTGCTTTGGAAATCGAAAATTTCGAAGCTACGGGAGAGAACATGGTTTCAACCTCAGAAGAACAAGAAGAAGAGAAACCAGATATTTTTAAGGGGTTCTTAGAATATGAAAATCTGAGTCCTTACATCGCTAAGTTGAAAAAAGTGAGTGTGAAAGAGTCAGAAAAAGAAGATGCTCCTGAATTGGTAAATCTCGATGAAGGAACCGAAGTTTTCTTGGGTGCAAGAGGTGTGTGGCGATCTAATGAGTGGGAAATTGACACACAAGGGAAAATTCCCAATTATGAAAAAACCGTTCAGTTCATTTTATTACATAATTTGGAGGCAATCACATCCACCACAGTTCAAGTTGATGATGTTGAACTGGCTGTTGCAATTTTCGATGCAAATGTTGTCTACGATTTAGAAACTATCGAATCCTTCCGAGAAATTTCGTTCAACGCAACTCATACTTTAACTAATGGAGGTGCTACTCCATTTGACTATCTTTCAATCGAACAAACTGTTCCTGAGCACTTTAAACTTCCCGAAAAGGAAGAATTGAAGTTAACCAAGGATGGAAAGGAGTATGAAATTCCGGCTGATTGGATTCATGTTGAAGACCGCAAACTAAATATCAAAATGGATGGATTAAAAGATTCAGAGATGGGGATGTTCGAACCCAATCAAGAAATTCAGATAATCTTCCCAATAGTTGCGCAAAGTTTGAGTCCGGAAGATGAATTTATCTCCCCTATCACGTGGAAAGCGAATACCTTGCCGCGAGGAGAACCAATTATAATTAAAGAAGAAGGCGAGGCAACCAAAATCGAAGTGGTGCATCGACGACTTAAAGTCTTCCGAGGCAAGTCAATACAGGCTACAGATTCAGAAGGAGTATATAAAATTCATCTTAAAGTTCGAAATCGTAGTGAATTTCCCGTGGAAAATTATGAATTACGCGATCGAGTCCCAGCCAAGTTTGAAATGCAAGATCCAAATATAGAACCAACTGAAACTGAAAAGATGGATGGTCGCAAAGTTCTAATTTGGAATATTGATGAAATTCCAGCTGGTGGAGAAGTAGAAATTACATATACCATCCATGCAAAAAAAGATTCTGCAGAAGCAGCCGAAGCTCAATTTTCAATGTAATAATCATTTGGATAACACCTTTTTTTTCATTTCATTTATCTCTTATTTACTTAAATTCTCTTTCATAAACATTGCAAATAATTTTTTGTACAATGCAACATTATCACCTTTGAAAAGAATGCATCTTGGACCGATAGAAATACCTACCGATTTAGTTTTAGCTCCACTAATGGACGTAACCACTCCTTCTTTACGTCAATTGATATATGATTTAGGTGGAGTTGGGTTGATGGTTACTCCCATGTTATTTGTGCAGCAGTTTGTAGCGGCGCCTAAAACAATTGTACCTCATTTAGAACATCTGGAAACACAGCGACCAGCAGCGATTCAGCTGGTAACAAACGGCAAAAATCCAGAAGCAATTCGGGAAACATTAGATTACCTTTCAACATATAAATTTGATGTTATAGATATTAATGCGGGTTGTCCCGCGCCCCATACTATGCGGTCAGGTGGTGGGGGATCGTTCTTGAAAGATCTGCATTTAACACAAAAGACAGAAAGATTAGAACGAGTGGTAAAAACCACCCTTAAATATAGTCCAGTGCCAGTTTCTTTAAAAACTCGGCTTGGGTTTGAACGAAAAACCGATGTTTTAAAAATTCTTCCATTTATCAACCAAGCCGGTCTTGCTTTTTTAACACTTCATGGTAGAACAGTTAAACAGAAATACAGCGGAACTGCCAATTATGAAGTTTTAAGAACTGTAAAAGAAAAGTTGAAAATACCGTTAATTGCAAATGGAGATGTCTCAAATTATTCAACCTATAAAAAAATTAAAGAAGAAACCAATTGCGAAGTGATCATGATAGGCAGGGCCGCTATGTTTAATCCAAGTGTTTTTACACAAATTCAGTCAATGAAGAAAAAAGCAAATTCAAAATATCTTGAAAGTGAAAACTCAGAAGCATATCAAGAAGAAGAAAAGCCAAAAGCAATGTCTCTTGCTCAAATTCGCCAATATTTATTCAAAATAGAAAAATATATTCAGAATTCTTCGAAATTTTGGAATAATGATCGTTTTAAATTAGCTGAATTTCGCCGATTGGCAATTTGGTGGATAAAGGGAATCCCTGGATATAAGCATGTTCGAATGGTTCTCTCAAAAATTCATGATTTTCAACGATTACGGAGCTATATTTTTGGGGAAGAAATAGAAAAAGATTTCTCCAAATTTTTAACATTTACTTAATTCAATTAAAAAGAAATAGAATTTTTAAGAATTTTGCTCTCGTTGCTCTTCAAATTTTAACCTTTTTTCCAATTTAGTTAGAATTTTGATCAGATGTTCTCGTGAGGTATTTTGACAAAGGAATGCAACTGTTGAAATCCCATATCTTATTAAATATACATTTTTGATAATAATCGCAAATCCAGATGTTGTATAAGTAACCGAATAATCCAAATTACCCAATTCAGGTGATCTTGCCAAAATAGTACTATGATTTTTTACCAATTTAACAATTTGAGAAAATTCGCTTAAATTAAAATCTGGCGTGCTTGATTGGTTAATTACGGTGTTAGAATCGCTAAAAAGAAGAATAGCACTTTTCTTTTGATCACGTAATATTTCCTGAGATAGGGTTTCTATAGAATCACCTAACACCGACATTTCATTTAATATTATTTGCATGGAACGATATAAGGTATGGATGAGAGTGGGTTCTATTGAAGTAAAAATTACCTTAATTTTATACTTTTCTTCAATTTCTCGGCGAATTTGTATAAAGAGAGGAATTTCTTTACTGCTATTTGAATAAGCTGAAGAAACTAAGTCAATTTTATGACAAAAAGCATAGATCTTACACTGAGTGTTATATCTATCTTTTGCTTTAAGAATCTTCTCTAAATTTTCAAGAACCAGCAAGTATTGCTCTTGCCAATTAGAAACATCAAAAACGTAAATTACTACATCTGCTTCTTCAAACGCAATTTTTCTTTCAAAAGTACTTAATTGAGACACATACTGATCGAATTCTTGTCCAGCCGAGTCAATTATGCCAACTTCTGCATCCAACCATGAATAGACATAATGAGCAAGACCAATCGTAGGAGCGGGAGCACTTCTTCCCAATAAGCTTTCAGGATCTTCTCCATCAAAAAAAGCCTTTTTTATACAAGTTTTTCCAGCAGCTGGAAATCCGATAAAAAGAAGTTTCCGACGTTCTGATTTAGGGTAGAAACGAGTTGCAAATTGCCTGAATTGAGCTTTTCGCTCATCGTCAGACAATTGATAAAATTGAGGAAGAATGGAAGCTAATAGATGATAGATTTTGGTGGTTTTAAGAGTATCTTCTGGTGCTAAGATAATTATGATCAGTTCTTCCCTTTTATTCCGTTCTAAAACTTTCAAATGGAGCATAATCAATTTATTTAAATATTTCACTTCAATTGTTTCTCCCGATTGTACGTTGAGATTTGAAGTGGAACTATGAAGAATGGAAATCATTCTACGAATTAATGATCTTGAGGGAGAAAAATTTTCTGGATAGGATGAAATCGCTTCACCTTTCCATTCTGAAGATTGGTTTTTGTATTCAAGAGAAACGAGAACAACACCCAGAGGCATGATAAATTAAAGTAGTACTTACTTACCAAAATATATTCCGAATTATCTAAG
>CAYRPF010000020.1:16919-34144 GCA_964426185.1 uncultured archaeon
TTGTGGCGTTTTTACTTTTTAAGTAAAAACTTTTGTGTTTTTCTTAAAAAGCGTCAATTAAGATATTGGTGGTTTAATAAATTGAAAAACGCTCGTACTCTTTGTTCTTTTAATCGAATATTAATTTCGCTTCATGAAATTCTTCGTGTTTATGTAATTTGTTAATAAAAATAAATCCAAATTTTCAAATCCGAAGAATAATTGAGATATTAAAGGTAACCGAAGAAGTATTATTCATCAATTAATAATTCAGCCCAATTGTTGAAACTATTCATAAAGAGGAGACTTTCAAAACCATGGTTAATTTTAAATTAGTGTCGGATTTTACCCCTAAAGGCGATCAACCATCTGCGATAAAGGAATTAGTGGATGGAATTCGTAATGGAAAAAGATTTCAGACACTTTTAGGTGCGACTGGAACTGGAAAAACTTATACTATGGCACAAGTGATTTCTCAAACTAATCTTCCTACTTTGGTAACCGCTCCAAATAAATTACTCGCAGCTCAACTATATCAAGAATTTAAAGAATTTTTCCCTCATAACGCAGTTCATTATTATATTTCATATTTTGATTATTATCAACCAGAGGCATATTTACCTCAATTGGGAAAATATATCGAAAAAGATAGTAGTGTAAACGAAGAAATAATGAAATATCGTTTAGCAACTACACATTCTTTGTTAACTCGTCAAGATGTTATTGCAATTGCATCAGTTTCGAGCATCTACGGAATTGGAAATCCGAATGAGTGGGCCCGAAAATCATTTGTCATCGAAAAGGGTATGGAAATTACTCGAAACGAACTGATGTTGAAATTGATTTCTATTCAATATGAAAGAAACGATATAGATTTTACCAACGGAAAAATACGTGTCCGTGGTGATACTGTTGATATTTTTCCAGGATACTTAGACAGTTTTTATCGAGTGAGTTTTTTTGGTGATGAAATCGAATCCATCACTGAAATGGAACCATTAACAAATAAAATACTCCAAGAAGTCTCAAATTTAAAGATATTTCCTACTCGTGAATATGTCGCAGCGGAAGAAATTATTGATGATATTACAAAAGAAATTGAAGAAGAATTAGAAGAACGAATAAAATTCTTTAAGAAAAATAAGAAATGGGCAGAAGCTCAGCGTCTTGAAGAGCGTACTCGTTATGATATCGAAATGTTGCGGGAAATAGGGTATTGTAAAGGAATTGAGAATTATTCGCGATATTTAGATAGAAGAAAACCTGGAGAACAACCAGCATGCCTTTATGATTATTTTCCAGAAGAATTCTTACTTATTATTGATGAATCACATATCGCAATTCCCCAGATTAAAGGAATGATTAAAGGAGATCAATCTCGAAAGCAAAGTTTGGTTGATTATGGATTTAGATTACCCAGTGCATTAGATAATCGTCCTTTAAGATTTGAAGAATGGGAAAAGAAATTAAGCTATGTTATTTGTACAAGCGCAACTCCTGGACCATATGAATTGAAACGAAGCAAAAATGTATGGGTAGATCAAGTTATACGCCCAACAGGCTTGGTAGATCCTTTGGTAGAAGTTCGCCCAGTAAAAAATCAAATAGATGATTTATTAGCAGAAATTCGAGCCGAAATTCAGCATGGAAACCGAGTATTAATAACGACTCTTACAAAACGGATGGCAGAGAATATTGCTGATTATTATAGCGAAATTGGGATTAAAATCGAATATCTTCATTCAGATATAGATACCGTTGAGCGAATGAATTTAATCCGAAATTTACGTGCGGGCGTATTTGATGTAGTTGTGGGAATTAACCTTCTACGAGAAGGATTAGATCTCCCTGAAGTAGGTTTGGTAGCAATTCTAGATGGAGACAAAGAAGGTTTTTTGAGGGATACACGTTCATTAATTCAAACTATTGGTCGGGCTTCTCGAAATGCAGAAGGACGTGCCATAATTTATGCAGATAAATTTACAAAATCCATTAAAAATGCAATTGAAGAAACTAATAGGAGACGAAACAAGCAACTTTTATATAATAAAAAACACGGCATTACCCCGCAAACCATTCATAAACGAGTTCAAGAAGCTTTGGCGGAAACACCACAAGACGGAAAGCAACGACATTCGAGGAAAGCATTTAGCGAAATTTTACAAAAAACATTACAAAAAAATGCATCCGAAGAAGAGATCTTACAAGATTTGGAACGATCTATGCTTGAAGCAGCAAAAGATTTGGAATTTGAGGTTGCAGCTATATTAAGGGATGTCATTCGCGAAGTAAAAAGTAATAGAATCAAAAGTTCAGAAATTTCTCAAGTTTTAAACAGTAAATTGGCAAAAATTAACACCCAATTTAAAGATCCACAATACAATAATAAATCTGAGGAAGATTTTCCGGAATTTTATTTACTCGGAACAACTGAACATGTTACCAAACGTGAAAATCGAAAAATAGTATTAAAAAAAATGAAACGCTCAAATGAAACTTAAATCAACCAAAATCAAATAACAGGAGTTTCATAATATGTCAAAAGATGCAATTATTATCAAAGGAGCACGTCAGAATAACTTAAAAAACATCGATGTTACCATTCCTAGAAATAAGCTAGTTGTGTTTAGTGGATTAAGTGGATCAGGAAAAACATCCTTAGCTATTGATACAATATATGCTGAAGGGCAGCGCCGATATTTGGAATCTCTCAATACTTATGCAAGACAATTCCTCGGTGTTATGGATAAACCTGATTTAGATCATATCGAAGGTTTGAGCCCTTCTATAGCCATAGAACAACGAGCTGTTAGCAAAAATCCACGTAGTACCGTGGGAACTGTTACTGAAATTTATGACTTTCTTCGATTACTATTTGCAAATATTGGAATTCCCCACTGTCCTCAATGTGGAAAAGAAATTACTCCCTTAACCACTCAAGAAATTACAAAAAACATTCTACAAAATTTAGAGCCACATACCAAATTTCGCGTATTAGCCCCTATTGTCCAAAGAAGAAAAGGAGAATATTCTGCTGTTTTTAAACAATTAAAGAAAGAGGGATTTGTGCGCGTAATCGTCGACGAGTTAGAATATCAATTAGATGAAGTAATTGAATTAGATAAAAATAAATTCCACGATATTGATGTAGTTATCGATCGCTTAATTTTAAAAGAAACTAATGAATTTCGGACACGCTTGGCAGATGCTATCGAACAAGCATCTCGTCTCACCGAAGGTTTAGTGAAAATTGCAGTTGTTGAGGGTGAAACAAAAATATATTCGGAGCACCTCTTTTGCCCCAATGACCAACTTTCAATTCCTGCTTTAACACCTCAACTTTTTTCATTTAACACTCCCCTTGGATTATGCACCGCTTGCAATGGACTGGGTATTTCAAAAGAATTTACCGAAGAACGTCTTTTTCCAGATAAAACTAAATCAATATATGAAAGTAATTTACGAAAAATTGGAGGTTTTGGAAAGGTTGATTCTTATACGTGGCGTTTAATTGAAAATGTAGCCTCTATTTATAAAGTTGACTTATCTAATCCAATCGATAAACTCCCGAAAAATGTATGGGAAATATTGTTATATGGTTCAGGTGACGAGTTAATTGATTTCAGCATTGAATCAAATAGAATTGATGAAAATGGAAACGATCGGGAATTTAAATATGTAGTTAGTCGCCCATTTGAAGGTATTATCAATACTTTACAACGCCGATACCACCAAACAAACTCTGAATTCAGCCGGGAATATTACGAAAAATGGATGGATGAGCGTATTTGTGGAGTATGTCATGGACAAAGATTAAGACCTGAAGCATTGGCAGTAACCATTCATGGAAAAAATATTGCAGAAGTTTCAGCTTTAACAGTTGATAGCGCACTCAAATTTTTAGAAGATGTAAAAAGAAAAGCATCTAAGAGAGAGATGGAAATTGTCCACGACGTATTTAAGGAATTGATTAGTCGTTATTCATTCTTGTTAAATGTCGGTTTACATTATATTACAATGAATCGAAGTAGTAGCACCCTTTCTGGAGGAGAATCGGAGAGGGTTAGGCTTGCAACTCAGATCGGTTCTAATTTGGTTGGTGTATTGTATGTATTGGATGAACCTTCAATTGGACTTCATCCTCGCGATAAATTCAAACTTATCAATATGTTGAAAACATTGAGAGATAAAGGTAATTCGATTTTAGTAGTAGAGCATGATGAAGATATAATTCGAAATTCGGATTTTTTGGTAGATTTAGGTCCAGGGGCAGGAATTCACGGAGGAGAAATTGTAGTTGCGGATTATTTAGAAAATGCATTACAACATCCGACTTCATTAACCGCCCAATATCTACGTGGAGAAAAATTCATCCCTACTCCAGGCTTTCGTAGGACAAAAATTACTCAGTGGATTATTATTCACGGCGCCAGAGCCAATAATCTTAAAAATATCACAGTGAAAATACCCTTAGGTGTACTTACTGTAATTACTGGAGTTAGTGGAGCGGGAAAATCTTCTATAATCATGGAAACACTTTATAAAGGATTGAAACGTATTAAAAATCCAGATTCGAGATTAATTCCAGGAGAATATAATAAAATTGAAGGCGCAGAAACGATTGACAAAATTATTCACATTGATCAATCTCCAATCGGAAGAACTCCACGATCTGTTCCAGCAACCTATACAAAAGTTTTCGATCTAATACGTAATATTTTTGGAGCCACTAAAGAAGCAAAAATCCGGGGTTATGATAAAGGACGCTTCAGTTTTAATCTTAAACACGGTCGTTGTGAAAAATGCAAAGGGTCAGGCTATAACTTGATCGAAATGCAGTTTCTACCTCCTGTATATATTCGTTGTGATGTCTGCAAAGGTAAACGCTATAATGCAGAAACTTTAGAGGTTAAGTTTAAAGGCAAAAACATAGCAGATATTTTAGAGATGTCTCATGAAGAAGCGTATGAATTTTTTGCAAATTTTCCCAAAATTCGTTCTATATTAAAAACTGTGATAGATGTTGGATTAGAATATATTAAGCTTGGGCAATCATCCACCACTTTATCTGGAGGAGAAGCCCAAAGGGTGAAATTATCCCGCGAATTGAGCAAGCTCAGCACTGGTAATACACTGTACATCTTAGATGAACCTACTACGGGTTTGCATTTTCATGACACCTTACAATTAATACATGTTTTGCAGGAAATTGTAGATAAGGGAAATACTGTAATAGTTATAGAACATAATATGGATGTTATCAAATCTGCAGATTACATCATTGATATGGGCCCAGAAGGGGGAGATGAAGGGGGTAGAGTAGTCGCAACAGGAACACCAGAAGAAATTGCCGAATCTCCAAAATCTTATACTGGTAAATATCTAAAAATGGTTCTTGATAAAGACAAAAATAATAATTTCATCAGTTACTATGAACATCGAAAAGATTTACCCCACCCTATTGATTTTACTAATGGAAAAATATTGAAGAAATCGAAAAAGAAATCATCAGCTCAAAAATCACGATCACTCCCCAAAAAAGAAAAATCTTCTGCAAAAAAGAAGAAACAATTAAAAAAAACTGCAGTTAAATCAGCACAGCAGAAAAAGACTAGATGTATCCCTTAATGATAAGGTTTTTCAACCTCCGCCCACTTTGGGAAAAAAGGATAAAAAGCAATCTTCATTGATGATAGTTTTAATTCCATTGAATCCTTGGATGTTCCTTCCATCAAGAAGAATGTTATAATCATCATTAAGGGAAACATCTCCATGAAGGAAAATACTGTTAGCTGGAATACCATCTTTAGTTTTAAACAGAAAAAAGAGTTCAATCACCCGTATCGGATGTTCAACTTGAAGGATGATTTCTTCACCGAAAATTGTTTGTAAATTAGCAAAAAAAGAAAGGGTGATTTTTATCATTTGGACAACCTTATTTAAATTTTCAGTGATTTTCTGAAAGTTTACGCGATGCTTCTTCTATTTTTTCTTTCAAACGACGAGTAGCTTGAGCAGGATTCGCTGATCGTGTAATTGCACCACCTACAATTAAAATATCCGCACCCGTAGCCACCGCTTTGGGAATTGTTTCTGCATTTAATCCCCCAGCTACTGCTACTGGAATTTTAATCGATTCTTTCAATTTCTTCAAAGTTGGGTAAGGTACTTTATCAAAACCCGATCGAAGCTGGGTATCGATTCCAATGTGTAGTCCAATATAATCAACACCTAATTTCTCCAATTCAATTGCTCTTTCGATGGGATTCAATACTCCAATTAAATCAGCATGGATTTTAATCCCGAATTTCTTTCCCGCTCCTACTGCATCAATAATCGTACTATCAGGTGCAATACCTAATATACATACAATATCAGCTCCAGCAAGATAAGCCATTTCGGATTCTAAGAATCCTGTATCCATGGTTTTCAAATCGCATACAATTGTTTTATGGGGGTATAATTCCCGAATTTTCCGTACTATGTCCATACCAACCGACTTCACCAACGGAGTGCCACATTCTATCCAATCAACACCTCCTTCTACAGCACTCTTCGCAATTTTAAGTGCTTCATCCATATCACGTAAATCAAGAGCAACTTGTAACTTTGCAGAAGTATGAAGTGGTTTTATCCCAAGTTCTTCGAGTTTTCTATCAGAAGGACTTCCATCATCTTCCCAACCTCGGAGACGGTAAAATTCTGTCAACAAACGTTCATTATCCACCACTTGACCCTTTGCTGGACCTTCTGGAAGGGTTTCAGTCAAAAATCGTTTGGGTAGTTGATCATCATCTCGGGTTAATCCTTCCCGATAATTGAACAAACGTTCAAGGTTGTATATACGTTCTCCAATCTTTTTGAATTCGGTTGAATCAATGAAAAATCCAGTTGCTGTGGTAAGCATTTTAGCATATATATCCACTTCACATTTTAAGGTAGAAAATACAGCCATTGAAGTAAATTTGCACCATTCTGCCGAATCCAACACTGCAAAAACATCTTGCATTTCTTTTACCAAAGCTGCTTTTCCCTCTTCCGCCAAAGGATCAACATAATGTGGAGTACTTAATATTTCTTGAATAACGGTATAGGCTTTAAGATGGGTAGCGCCTGTATTTGAAGTAGCGTAACTCAAAGCCATTCCTTTAATCCCACGGGGATCATAGGCCGGCATTTCCAATCCTTTAATATGACAAGCGAAATCTTCAGAATTTTGACCTATTTGAGCAGCAGCAGCACGAACTCCTTGTGATAATAATGCACCTACACCTTGTTTTAAAGCAATGTTATCGATCAACTTAAGAAATCCATCAACCTCACCAAAATGTGGAGCATCGGATACTAAACCGCGTTCACCACATTCCATATACCAGGCAATAGCGTTTCCGGTTGAGATAGTATCTAGTCCATAACGGTTGCATTTTTCGCTAGCTTTAAAAATAACATTAAGATCACCAATTCCACAGTTTGGACCCAAAGCCCATAATGATTCATATTCTAAGTGGGCAGCAATGTCTCCAAATTTAAAGGAACGACCACATCCAATGGGGCACCCTTGGCAAGGAACTTGTTTTATTAATAATTCACGCAAAGTTTCTCCAGCAATTGCACGAACATCATTAAAAATACCTTCTTGGAAATTCTTGACTGGAAGTACTCCAGATTTATTCACAGCAGTTGTTAGTATAGGTGTTCCATATAACCCTAACCCTGTACCCGTAACTGGATGCCCTTTTAAGGTATCTAAGAATTTTTTAGAAATTTTCTTAAAAGCAAATTCATTTACAGGCTTTATACGTTGAGTTCCTTTAATAACAATAGCTTTGAGGTTTTTTGATCCCCAAATCGCTCCGACACCGCCTCTTCCTGCAAAACGAGCATCGTTCATCACACAAGCAAATTTATTCAATTTTTCACCTGCAATTCCAATGCAAGCCACTGAATGACGATCATATTTTTCTTTCAATGATTTTTGAGTTTCGTAGGTATCTTTGCCCCAAAACTCAGTAGCATCCAAGATTTCAACTATAGAATCTTGAATATGAATCAAACAAGGTTTATCAGCCTTACCCTCGATTATTATACCATCATATCCAGATTTCTTCAACTGTATTCCCAGAGAACCTCCACAATGAGAATCATTTAGAGTATTTTGAGTCAAAGGGCTTTTAAATACCATAGCCCAACGAGATGAAGTTGGGGAAATTGTACCGGTCATAGGGCCGGTCATCAATGCGATTTTATTGGCAGAAGATAAAGGATCAATCTTTGGTGGAAGTTCATCATATAAAATTTTAACTCCCAAGCCACGTCCACCAAGATACTGCTGCACGATTTCAAAATCCAATGATTCTTCTTTCACGCTCTTAGTATCTAAATTTATTCGAAGAATCTTGTTTGCATAAGTCATAGTACGTAAAGTTAGCTTGTTAGATTTTTTAAAATTATTTATTAATTCTAAATTTAGAAAGATTTTGAAGAAATGGATACATTCGAAATAGATCAAAATCGTTTTTTTTCATCTGCAAGTAATAATTATGTTCAATCTTACGTTCAATTTTGATTAATTTTTCAATGGTTTCCGGATGAAAAAAAGGCACCGCTGAGTTCTTTGGATTAATACCTGGGCAAAATTTTTCATGATATCGAAAATTCCGTTCCGAGGTCATTACTATGGACCAAAAAGGATATAACTTACACTGTTTGGGCCGATTCTTATAAACCTTGCAACCCTTGAAATCTCCATTTTCGATTAAAAAGATGCAATTTTGATCTACTCCAAAATCCAATGCTAATGTTTCCATGGCTTTATGAGCGGTTAGTTCTTCTAAATTTTCATCCCAGATGGGAAAATTATATTTAGTAATGGTCAGATATTTTTTAGCAAATTCTTTATAAGATAAATTTAATTGAGAAGATATTTTTTTGATATCTTCCCAAAAAATAAAAATAAAACCTTCAGAAGAATTAGAACAACACTTCCCACATTTTGTGCATTGAAAAAAAATACCTTGTGATGCGGAAGTGCACATTTTCATAAGCACTAAAAAATTTCACCACCTTAAAAATATTTATTTTCGTATGCATAATGAGAATTATTAATAGCAGAGGGAATCTGAATTATTAATAGCAGAGGGAATCTGAATGCAATTATTTGAAGTACTAAAATCCGTTGAAACGAAGGAAATACATGGAGAATCCTTAACATCTTTAATCGATCCAAGCAAAGCCTATCTAATTACTGATGATTTGACTCATACCATATATTCATATATAGGCCCGCAAGCTACATGGGTTTATCATTTATTGGTAGATCATTTAGCAAAAGAAATACGGAGCCATATGGCAACTGTATATCAAATTGAGCCGGTTACTGAAGAAATTTGGAATTCTTGGCAAAATATATCGCTGGATTCTCAAGGAGTGATTCCATCTATTATCAATCCTGATCTATATGATTTAGAAGAATTAAACCTTTTACTTCAAAAAACTAAAGCTGTTCAACTCCGTATAGATACTGCTTGGCGTGAGCATCTCCAACCAGAGGACATCTTAATTTTTCGAAAAATTAAACCCTCTGAAGTATTAGATTTAGTAAAACATCAAGAGATTCCTTCTTCATATGAACGTGAAATGATTTTAATCAATTCATCAATTTATTCATCACAGTCATCTCTGCTTTCTTTTTTACCTAAACGGAAAATAATTAAGCAATTGAATAAATTAGGTGAAATTCCAGAAGGATCATTCTTTTTTGAAGAATATACCCCCCGAATTTTTATTCGAAAAGGTAGAGTTAATGCAATCGAATTATTCCATAAAAGATCCATGCATTCTGATTTTAAAAAGTCAGCAGGCACAATTAACTATCCTGTTCTTCCCTTCCCGCGCATACAAAAAGAAAATAATTTCGATTTTCTTGTAAAAGCCTTCCATCGACCACCTAAAGAATCATTAGAATCATTCCTTGCTCGACAAGAATGATCTCTGGGTGAAATTGCATGATTACAACAGAAACGCGAACTTTTATCCAATCTTTAATTGATAAAAAAAAACAAGAACTAAAACCATCTAAAGAAGAACGTGATCGAGTAAAATCGATTGTAAAATATCTCTCCGATTTAATTTATTCATCCATTCCTTCATCAGAGATTAAAATTAATTTCATCCTTCCACAAGGTTCCACAGGATTGAAAGATACAGCACTTCGTAATGCTTCTGATATTGATTTATTTATTGGACTCGACATTTCTATGCTACCAGGTGTTAATGAAAAATCAAAATCACAACTCCGTAATGAGATACGCACCTTATTTAAGAATTTAATTACAAATTGGCTCATACCACTTTTTAAAGAAAATGATTTGGAAAACCCAGTTATGAAATATGCCGAACACCCTTATATCTCAGCAGTATATAGGAAAATGGATTTAGATATAGTTTTTTGTTTTGATCTCTCAGAAAATTTCTTATATCAACGTGGACCTCTAACCGCAGTAGATCGTACTCCTCATCACACCAGATATGTTCAAGATCATTTATCCTCCGAACAACATGATGAAGTACGAGTATTGAAGTTTCTGTTTCAAAAATTGCATTGCTATGGAGATAAAAGCCCAGTTGGTCGTAGTGGATTTCTAGGCTATATTGCAGAATTGTTTATTGTGAAGTACCATTCGGTTATCGGTGTTATGGAAAATTTTAACGATTTAGAATCGAAAGTAATTTTTTTCCCACCTCAAAATCAGGCATTGAATAATCCATATCAAAATTATCCTATTAAAAAAGTTCGAAAGAAATATTTCCCCAATGATTTTCTTGTAATTATTGATCCTACAGATATCAATCGCAATGTCGGTTCTTCTGTTTCAAGTCGAGCCTATCGTGTGGTTAGAGATTCATTTTATTCTTTTTTGAATCATCCAACTCCAGAATTCATGAATTACTCTCCTTTACCAGATATCCATGAATGTAATTGTAATTACCCATTAGAAAACTTCTTTTATATAGAATGGCTTACTACCGATTATGCACATTACACCAAGTTTAGAGATAAAATCTATTCCTTTTTAGATAAATTGATTAAATTTGCGCAAAGAGAATCGACTTTGGAGCCTCGGTTTGAAAATGTAATTGGTGAATTGGTTTTTAACGTTGAACAAGGGCATTATGCTTTGGCAGTTTATACTTCAACACCGGAAATATCTTCAGAATATTTACGAATCGGTCCTAAAGTCGATGAACTCGAACATGTGAATAAATTTCGGCAAAAACATCCTAATGCATATATCCAAGATAATTTCTGGGTCTCCCTTAAAAACCGTAATTATACACTGTTTATTGAACTTCTTAGAGATTTTCAAGCCAGAAATCCGATAAAATCACTAAAAATGGTTGAAATCGGAGCTGCAACTAATCTTAATTATTCAAAGCTCGCAGGTCAAAGTATGGGAAACTTAGCTATACATGTTCTTCCTTATGAAATAAGAAAAAATTAATAAAAAAAGAAGGAAATCTACCGATTTTTCATCTGCATATAACCACATGTACATTCAGCAGCAATATGACCACACATTGGACACAACTCAATTTGCTTTCTCCTATTTGTATTATTTTTTATCGGCAATTCTCTCCTTTCGATTTCTTCTTTTTTCATTCCTTTCTCAATTTGAGTTGTTTTAGGCAAAATTGAGATTTTACTCATAGATTCTTTCTTAGAAGCATCGTTTTCTTGTGCAATCTCTTGCACATTCCCTTCAAGTTTCCGGGAGAGGTTAAAAAATTGGAACAATTCCGTTTCTACTTTTTCTTGCTCTTGCTCTTTTTTCGGTTTTGGAACCCCGAAAAAGAGTATTTCTTCAAATTTTGAAGAAGAATGATCTAATTTCCTTTCTGCTGGTTGGAAATCTTGCTCCAGAGGCATCCCATTAGGCTCATGGGATATTGGATCAATATTCTCAGAAACCTTTTTATCTTTTGTAAGAATTTCGCTTGAATCTAGTGATTTTTCTTTAAAATTAGAGACTGAATCGGACAATTTCTTAATAATCTCCATTTCCGAAGTTTGAGATGGTTCTGTAATTATTTCAGAAATTTCTGAAGAGTTTGAAGCAGATATTGAGGAAATCATAGAAGATTTCAAAGAAATATCTGGTGTTTGCATGTTTCGTTCAAGACCTTTTTCAATTTTAGGC
Source organism: uncultured archaeon (assembly GCA_964426185.1). Lineage (GTDB taxonomy): Archaea > Asgardarchaeota > Lokiarchaeia > Sigyniarchaeales > Promethearchaeaceae > Harpocratesius. The sequence goes on from CAYRPF010000020.1 coordinate 29,096, forward strand.
TTTTTTACTGATTTGCGTAGAGGTGCCTCTGGAATTGCAAAATCGTCATCATCATCATCTTTAGCTTGAAAATACACCACTTTTTGACTAGTTTTTACCTGTTCTGCAATCCTCTCCTTTTTTAATGCTTGCACTCTCGGTTCTGGAGTAATTGATTGTGATGTTCTACTTTCTTTCAAATCATGTGAAGAAAAGTCATCCGGTTTTGTTGATTGCGATAGAAAATCGGTTGATTTTTGAGTATTTGATTCAATTTTCGGATGAGAAGGAGATTTGGGCTTAGGAATTGAGGGTATTTGTAAATTATTCTTTGAAGTAGGTGATTTTGGTTCGTTCTTTTTCATAGAAACTACTGGAGCGATAGGAATTGAGGGTTTTTGTAGCTGGCTAGTGGTTGGTTCTTTAGGAATTGAAGCAAGTGAACCACTGAGATGTGTCGGTTTTGAATCTACAAATGGATTGGTCGAATTTAGATCATTTTCATCAGGTATAAAATTCAAAGCGGCTCCCAATGCCAATGCATCTTCATCCAGTTCGATATCTTCTGGCATAACAAAATCTAAATTATTTTCAAGTGAATCAACGTTAGATTGGGAAATCGAAGGTAAGACCTGTTTTTTTTGAGAATCAAGGGTTGAATCTTGAAGAGATGACGGAGATGAAGAAGGTAGAGGAGAAGAAGTTGAGGGTATTGGAGGAGAAGATCGAGAGATTGTGGATGCTTCTAGGGGAGAACTTATTGGTTTGATCTTATTAGCCAACACCGGTGATTTAAGTGAGATCCCAAATGATTCAAGTTTTTTTACAAGATTTTTTCTAAGTTGAACCCCATTTCTTGCTAAACTGGGAAAGTTAGTTGCTTCAGCAAAATCTACCACAATATCAGTCAACTCTTTTGCTTCTTCGATTATTTGAGGATTCTCACTTTTTCCCATAACAAAGGCTCGAAACATGAAAAACTCATGAAGTAAGCGATCTTCGGCCAAATTTCGAGCCATATTAATCCCCCCCTCGATTATATCCAATAGTATCTCTGTATTTTCTTTGATTGTTTTTTCTTGTTCTTGTTCAATAATCTTAGACTCCAAATTTTCATAATAATTAATAGTGGCAGCCAAACAATCTGAACATATAAAATTATCATCTGAAACTTCTGTAGAAAAAGAAGATTGAGAAGATAATGGTCGCAACTGCAAAATACCTTGACAAGTTTTACACCGGTTCCATTTCTTCCCATTTTCTGTGGATTTTCCAGGTGGTTGATAAAGTATTTTTTCTAAATTCTCGAGAAGAATTTTCCCTGTAGAATCTTGTGTAATTCCTACCAAAATTAATTGTCCCCACGCTACTGGAAAATCCACAGGAAATCCTTTCAATTTCTTAAATCCATGAGGCATAAAGCTTAATAAAACATTTTCATCATCAAGAGTAAGGTTTAAAATGCGATAACCAGGAATAGTTACTTGAAATTCTTGCCCACTTTCAATATCTCGACATGATACATGAATTTTAGGAAGAAAATGGTAAATTTCGGTGATTCCCGTCATTTCTGCGGTGATTCGTTCAAGTGTGGATGTTTTATCCAGAATTAGCTTGCATCGAACATCAATTACTGTTTTTTGAGAATCTAAACCAAAGCTAGAATGAAGAATCCATCGTCCTCTTAGCGAAGGAAATTCTTTTTTCTCTTTTGGAAAAATATGAAGGATCTGATTATATGTAAGTGAATGTTGTGTCATGAGAATCGAACTTTAAAATAATGTTGAATAAATTTTTGCTGTCAAGGCTTTGTGTTCAAAGTTTGAACTACATTCTTAGTGAAATCAATTGTATGTTGTTCTAAGGACTAATGACATTTCACTCATAAATAATTTGCTCTGTTCAAACATAACAAAATGTTTCTGATGGAAAATAGCCAAAAATTGAAAAAAAATAAATAGCGCGCTTATGTGCGCACATAAATGAATCGGTGATAATTTGAACCATCTGGCAATTGTTCTGCCAATCCCTTACGCTTGCGAATATCCAAAATATAATTATTCATTAGAGCACGAGGAATTGGTTCAAAACCTGCAAATTCATATCCAAAGAATGCACGACCTTGAGTGGCACCTCGAAAATCATCTGCAATTCCTTTCGATAACTCTTCGGCGGGCAATTTACCTTTCACTCGAATATATGCTCCATCGGGTACAATCTCTTCAATTATTCCACGGTGTTGAGTCAATACCTTTATAATACCTCCTTCAGTTCCAGATGGAGTTTTTACGTCAACTTTCTGAATAGGTTCAAAGAGTTTTGGATCGGCATCGAGGAAACTCAATGAGAGTGCTGCCGTAGTCATGGTGGCGATTTCAGAGTATCCAGTGTGGGCAGGATCAACGTGCACATCAGCATCTGTAAACACAGCTTTCACACCCATGACAGGTTCTTTGGCTAAAGGACCGTTAGAACACCATTCACGCCAAGCGCTTATTAAATATGATTTAATTCGATCGAGCCGTTGCAATCCACGGGAACCATCAATCAAAATATTACCTTCATAGACATCCCAAATTTTTCTACCTTCTTTGGCATCCCAACCAGCTTTTTCACGCAATATTTTGGCCATGGATTTAGCATCCATCAGTTCGTTTAATTCGCCATCTAAAACTAACTGGGTGGCAATTGGATCTAAGGGTTCCACATACAATATTAACTTGTTATGCCCGTTTGGAGATTTGGTATGATATGATTTGGATTTCTTGGTTACCATTTCACGATACACTATAATTGGTTCTCCCACTTTTATTTTAACCTGACGGTTAATTCGTTTAGTGATAATTTCAATTTGCAAAGGATCGATACCACTGAGAATATATTCTCCAGATTCTTTGTTCAGCGCAAATTTTGCTGTATTATCAGCCATGAGCCATTTTGAGGTGACTTCGCCTAATTTACCCAAATCTTGTGGATCAATTGGAGTGATTGAACGTGAAACTACTGGTTCACATGAATATTTAATGCTTTCAAATCGGGGTAATTCACCTTTATCTTCAAAACTTTCTGCATATTCCTTTGAAACGAAGGTTTCACCAGAGGGACAAATAAATCCGAATAACGCGAATAGGTTTCCAGCGGGTACTTGTTCCATATCTAACAGATCGGTAATTTCCATAACACCCAATCGTTTTACTTTATAGCTTTCTCGGCGGTTAACCAAAAAGATGCTGTCTCCTTGATGTAAGGTGCCTGAAAAGACACGCCCAATTAAGGTGGGTCGGAAAGATTTAGGATCGATGAAAACTTTGGCAATCATACCCATTAAAGGTCCTTTTGGATCACTGTTCTTTAAGGCTTTACCTAATTCGGATTCAAAATCGACGTTTTCAACCAATTGGGGAAGACGATATTCACTGGCTTCAATTGGGTTGGGTAAATGATCGATAACCATCCGCAGTAAGGAATCATCTAAAGGCAAATTCTTGCGCAAGAATTCAATATCACCTTCTTTATATTTTTCAAAAACAAATGTCGGCTTAATTTTTCGCTCTTGCAGAATTTCCATGGTGAAACCCCAACCGTGTTTGGCAGAACCAAGTGCCACTTGACTTTTTGCGAATGAAACAGTCCAATCCACACCTTCAGGTTGCAATTCACGAATAAGATTGTTAACATCATTAATGATGGCATCAACTCGTTCGTAAACTTCTTTAGGCTCTAACCTTAATTCGGAAATCAAACGATCGACCTTGTTAATATAAACTACTGGTTTGCATTTTTCATTACCAACTGATAGTCGAATGTTAGTTTCAGTCTGAGTCATCATCCCTTCAAGAGCATCTACTAACAAGATTGCACCATCAGAGCTCCGTAAAGCCCGCGATACTTCACCAGTAAACGATAAGTGCCCAGGAGTATCGTTGATTTGAAAGATATAAGGATCCGAATCTTCCTTACGAGGATCTTCAAATGCGAGTAATACCACAGAAGTAAAAATGGTAATACCACGTGCTTGCTCTTCATCGTCTGAATCCATAGCTTGCATTGCACCAGCATCTTCGGGTCGCATTAAACCTGCGCGCTTTAGCAAGAAATCAGATGTGGTAGTTTTACCATGATCTATATGAGCCACAATTGAGAAAATACGTTTATGATGGTAATCACCTTTGATGACCATATCCTCAATTTGAGCGGCATTTCTAACTTTTACCATAAATAATCAACTAAATAACTTTAGGTGTGATAGGGAGTGGTGCATAAAATATGAATTTTTGGAATTATTCAGAGTAACTATTATTTTCTGAAAGGAATAACATTTTTTGGGCCAAATAAATTCAAAAACTAAAAAATATTCAAGTTATTGAATACTGTACTAAAATACTCTGTGATTTTTTTTGATCTTTCAAATATCTAAAAGGATAAAGAATAGGTCTGGGGTCAAGAGCGCTCCGTTTGCGAAATCGAATTAAGATGAAAAAAATTGAAAGCCAGAATTCCATACCTCCGAAAAACCACACTTTTTGCCAAAGAAGAAGAAGGAATTCCCAGGTAAGAATTACAGAAAGTAAAAACAGGCAGATAATACTTGAATTCCATGCTAAAAAAGGTTGCTCTTCCCAAGTGGCAATGGATGGTCCGAACCAGTGTAAAAATATCCAGTAAACAGCATCTCCAACTAGACGACCGATAGTAAAAATGGTTAACGATACAAATCCATAGCGTCTGAGCCAAATTGTTCGTTTCCAAGCTTTTAATCGAATTTCACTAGGTGCTAAATCCAATCTAATTAAAAATAGAGAGAGAAGGAAAGTTTGGCTACCTAAATTAAATACTTGCACGGGAATGGGAATATTAGTATCAGCAAATGAAAGAAGAAAATGCCAGTCAATTGCAGCCGCTATACCAAGATATAAAAGCCCGAAAAAAAAGAAGACCGAAGAAATTCGAATTAACTGTTTCGCAGTGATCTGCTGGTGCAGTGCATATCCAGATATTACTCCCAAACAACCGAAGCTAAAAGTATGCGCGATTTTGAATCTGCCATATATAAATTTTGAAATCAACCAT
>CAYRPF010000020.1:34244-42290 GCA_964426185.1 uncultured archaeon
TCCTGCCAAAGATCGAATACGCGAATATATGATAAGCAACAACCCTCCCATTAAAATCCGTCCCATTAAGAATTTACTGAAATTTCTTTTAGTGTTTTTTTGAAGAGATTGCATATTTCGTGATAACATTTTGCGGGTGATAATAAGACAAGTCATCACAGTAAAAACACTGCCCCAAACACCCATTATCATAAGCGGCGTTAAAATAATCCACAATAAAGGTGAAAGTTGAGAGACGACCGGAATAAAGAGAGAAGGATCACCTTGAGCAATGGCTTGAGTGAATAGATGCACTAAGATCATAATGAATATGCCGAATCCTTTTGCAGTATCTATTCCCACCAACCGATTTTGCATAAGAATATTTGGGTGCCTCTATCATAAAAATCATTCGTTCGAATTAAATACCCAAAGCGAATGATTTTTATAGAAAAAGAAGATAACAACATTAGGCACCTTTGAGTAGTAAAGCACCTATGATAAACCAGCAACGAATTTTTTGGAATGAAATAGCCGAGGAAAAGGAATTCGCAACACCTTTTCATTTAGAAGTTTTTTCTCAGTATTTATCCCCCGAAGCAAATATTCTGGATTATGGCTGTGGATACGGAAGAATACTCTACGAATTATATAAAGCAGGATATAAGAACACGGTAGGAATAGATATTTCTGAAAAAATGATCATTCGGGGTAAATCAATTCATCCGTATTTGAATTTGCATCATATTGAAGGAAACAGAATGGATCAGGTTCAATTTGATGAAAATACATTTGATGCCATAATCACCCAATCGCTTTTTACATGTATTCCATTTGAAGATGATCAAAAAAACATAATTCAACAAATAAAGCAAATGCTAAAACCAGGTGGGTATTTATTTTTCACAGATTTCTTAATTACTCCCAATTCGCGTAATCGAGCGCGATATACCCGTTTTGAAAAAAAATATAATCACTATGGAATTTTTGAACTTCCAAATGGAGGGGTTTTTCGGCATTATTCACAAAAAGAAATATCTGAACTTTTAAGTGATTTCAATATAATCTTATCAAATACAGAGGTTTTTACCACCATGAACGGTAATCTTACTAATGGTATTTTCTGCGTTGCGCAGAAGCAAAAATAGAAAAAACATTTTAATATAAGTGATTTTATTAACGCTGATAAAGAATCTGTGTTCGAAATTGATGAAAATTTGCTGGTTTAATGTTTTCCATATTAATTTCAGGAATTTGAGAGAGATCTTGAGATTCTACAAATCGATGTAATATTCCTATTGCTTCTTGATTAGAAGGATGCTTTTCATGAAAATTATGCACACCCCGATCTTTACCCGCAGCTGAAGGATCACAAAGAATTCGGGTCTTGGATAGATCAGATTGGGTTAAAGCATGTTTAATTACCCAGAATAAGGAATAAAACCAAGGGGATCGAAACTGGTTGTGCGCAGCCAACACACTGCAAATTGTATTCTGTTGGATATTGGTAGGATTAACGGAGATGGTTTCTACTCCCAATTTAACGCAATCTCGAATGGATTTTGTTAAATCCATGATTGCTGCATATTCAGAAAGAAATGGGGGTTTGAATAATAAATAAGCTTTTACTCCAAAACCGTATGAATGAACTCGCTCGACTGCTTTAACCACTTGTTCCCATTTAAATCCTTTATTTATTATGTCGGTTCGAATGTAATCAGAACTGCTTTCAATCCCGATGCCAATTTCTAAATATTGAGTAGAAATAATTTCCCGATATCTCGTTAAAATGGTAGAATTGAGGTATTCTGGGCGGGATTCTATTACTATTTCTTTGATATTGGAATATTGAGATAAAGTTCGTAATATTCGAAGCTGCAATTCTAAGTCCAATTCATTTGTGTCGCAAAAACTACCCGAAGTAAACATCTTGAAGACAATTGAGTGATCGTTATCAGTTAAAATATCTTTAAATTTTTCCATCACACTGGAAAATTGCTGCCAGTAATGCTCTGGTTGAATTTCTCCATCGGCGCGATCATTCCAATAACCACACATGGTACACCCTCCAGAAGAAGAAGCTGCCCAACTACAAGCACGTGAACGGAAAATTAGTGTAATTTCAGACCCCATTCCAGAGCGTAAGCGATCAGGTTTGGTGAAACATGCAACTGGCCTAGTAAATTGATGAGATTTAGCAGCTTTTTGGTGGCGCAAAGGTCGATTCCTCAAGTATTGCAATTCTTCTTGTAAATATTTCGTAGCATTTTTATAATGCGGTGGTTCGGCATTCATGATTCTATCTCCTTTAAAAATTCAAGATCGAAATTACTTCCAGAAGATGAGTGATGTTTTAGCTTTTTTCGTAGTTTTACCACGATTCCATATTCGTTATCTTTCAAATCGCAAGGAGCTCGTATCAATTCCCCTACACCCATATATTCATTCTCAGAATTGATTACTACCATGTCATCGCCCGGATGACTGGAAACATCAATTTGATCAACAATTGGCATAAAAACAGTAGTACCACCCATTTCTGTAGTTTGTAGAGTTACATAATTTCGGTGATGTGCAATTAAACGTTGAGCCCCTCTAGGAGTTAATTTAATGAAACCAGAATCTGTATACAATCTTCCAATTTGGAATTTTCCTGCACCGTCATAAGTAAAAACTTCATAGTAAAGCGGATTTCGAGATTTATTCACAATTATGCCAGTTTCTAAGAAAAGATCTCCTGCGCCGCGTCCAAATTGATAATCTAAAGTGGCGCGAACCATTATTTCGGCTTCAGTTAAGTGATGTGTCCTTGACCAAACAACATTGTGCGGATTTAATTGAGTTGATTTTAGGTTTGATTCAAGTTGATTTTTTTCCCAAGAATTTTTAATCGCTTTTAATATGGTTTCTAATGCTAGTAATCCAGTTTTTGAAGCAGAAGAAGAATGAGTTTTTTCACCCATAGAATACTTCCAGATTATTTCTGGTGCAGCAGAATCGGATTTAATCATTTGTTCGGCGAATTTTGCTGCTGAATAATAACCACCATTAACATGAGCAAGTACCAATAAAGGATCTCCCGTTTCATTAGAATATTTCTTCAACCAATGAGCTAATAATTCTCCAGTTGTTTTAATTTCATAAGAATCCCATTCTCCAGTTACCGGAATGTCATAATGTGCGGCAGGAAAAATATGTTCAAGTTCTCTTGGAACCACACCTAAAGGAGAAGTGATGATAATTTGATGAACAAATGGAAATAACGTTTTTCCAAGAGTTTTACGAATAACTCTTTTAAAGGATTTATGGGATTTTGATTGAGAATAAGGTTTCGTAGCTGCACATGGTAAAATTATAACCATTCGATAAAATTGAGCCGGATAGATCTCTGTTTTTACCCGATTAATAAAATTCTGAACTTCTGGTCGAGTATATGATTCTGTACCAATGCAATTTACTCGATAATTGGAATTAAGTTTATATCTTGAATTAATTTCTTCTCCAAATTCATGGTCTATAATTCTTAACATTGAAGCAGATTCAGGACTGGAATGGATTTGTTTTTCAAGATAGGTTCGAAGCGATCCTTCGTGATTATATTGCTCAATTTGTCGCATTTCTGATCGTGCGGTAAATATATTATGATATAATATTTCATACTGCTGTTCGATTGTTTCATGCCCTTTTCCTGGAAGATTAGATTCCAATAATTGACATCCTCGACATGAACAGAGAGGAAAATGCAGTTTTCTTAGCCAATCTCGCGATTGAGTTGAAAAATATAACCCTTGAAATGAATAAGCAAAAAGAGAATGGGTTTCAATACAGTCGAAACCTAAATAAACCGCCAGTGCATAATCTTGCGGAAAAATGTCCCCTCCAGCAATCCACATTAAATTAGAAGAGGTTTTAAGTTTAAAATCAAAAATGAATTCTAAAATATCGGATTGGGCGCGTAAATTACTAAAGATATTTGTAAATTTTAGACCGAATAACAAACTCTCATGTTCATTAATCCAAGAAATATAGAATTCGCGAATATTTTTCATGGAAGTAAATGGAATCTCTAAAATAAAAGAAGCATTTGGGTGATTGGGAAAAATTTTATTAGAGTAATAAGCAAACCGGTCTTTTATTAATGCAAGTTCATATTCTCCATATCGATCATAGTTGGTATTGGGTAAATTTGCAGATAACACATGAATAGATGAATACAATGATTTTTTGAGTGAATCTGAAATCTCGCTTTGAGATAACTCGTTTTTTTTCCTCAATTGTTCTAAATCGGAATTTTCCAAAGATGATATGCCATACAAATCAAGATTTTCTTTGATAATAGGAAAAAATTTTGATGAAATATCAACATCTCCATTTTTTGAAAATAACCCCAAAGGATCGTGCACTTGAGCTATAATGAAAGGATTGACGGGAGCAAATATTAGTTTTAAAAAATCTGAACTGGTCAAGAACTCTTTATGATTAGTCGCATTTTTTTTTAATGTATAATTTGAGGATAAGGAAATAATCTCTTGATATGAAAAAATTAGGTTTGGGGTATAATAATTTTTGTTTCCCCATTTAATCCGCCCCATGCGACTTAATCCTTGTTGATCTCTAATTTCAAATTTCACTTGTGGCATCTTAAGTAAAAACAAATTCAAGATTGTCAAAAAATTTTTCGGAATAAAATAATTGAGCAATAACTAAGATTTTCGCCAATTTGATTGCATTTCATCAAGGTTCAAAGGATTTTTTTCTTTGGTCCAAGCAATGGGCTCTATTTCTCTATTTAAAGGATTTACAATATCTTGAAATGTAGCATCTTGATAGATTTCTCTTGCCAACTGCATCAATCCTTGCATCCCAATTGGTTCTTCTTCTAACCAATGTGATTCCCAGATTTTTAGATGAGAAAAACTTTCATAAATCAGCTTACAGTATTTTTCTTGATTAGCTAAGATTTTATCCAAATATACAGTTTTTCCTTTTTCGGATTTAGGAATTAGACGATTTAAATGAAGGGCATCAACCGAAATAAATCTACGAGAGAGTTCTTCGGCTCGTTTGGCTTCTTCATAAGATGGTTTTTCAGGTATAGAAACTAATCTGAGTGAGCCAATCCCTTTTAATAATGTAGCAATCCTTTCACTCCGTTTTTCCATTTCATAAAGTAAATCCAAAATTTCCTGGGCTAAATTTTTTTGTTCCTCCTTATTTAAGGGGTTTGAAGGCTGTGCCTCACGATTTACGGCTCTTTTTGCCATCCATACTGCCGGTTGTGCCCACTTTGTTAATGATTTTAATTTATTGAAAGAATCTTGGAGCACGGAGATAATTTTGAGAGCAAGTTTCATCAATCGACGGGATGGATCAGCAGGAACTTCAAAGAGGGCAATCATATTTCCAGTAGGAGGAAAATCACAAATAATTAAATCAAATTTCGGAAGGAATGGTCGCTCATCCAATGGAGTATTTTTTGATTGATCGAGTGCAATATAGTGGAGTTTACGTTCGCCTAAAGCTTCCATCGGATTCTCGGCATCCAAAATACTTTGAAAGAAAAGAGCATTTTTCATTGCTAACGGAAGATTCTCACTTCGGAGAGATTCTTCTACAATACTCTCTAATTGAGGAAGCAATGCCATTATTTTTGAAGATTTAAATAGTTCTCGCGTTTTTTGAGTAAGTTCTCCTGTATAACTAAGTGTATACAAATCAGGATCTGGCTCAATTACATATAAATTTGGAGATACTTGAGTAATATCATTTCCGATATTTTTTTCAAATAGATCCGAGAGATTATGGGCGATGTCAAATGATACTAAGAGAATTTTTTTCTGAGGTACTAATTGCGCTAAGTGAACAGCCGTAGCAGCTGAAATGGATGATTTCCCAACACCACCTTTCCCTCCAAGTACAATGAGATTATCCATAACTAATCCAAATAACGTTGCCCTACAAAAAAGAATTCTTCTTTTTCACAACCCAAATATTTTTATTTTTAAAGAATTTAAATATAAATGAGGATAATACTCCTCAAGTTACAAGAAAATTCACGACTCACAAATGAACTCTTCTAAATTTCCCTTCCTACGAAAAGCAGAATGGTTCAGTGTTCATCGTGAATGTTAATAGATAAATATATCATAACCTTTATCAAATATTTCATCTATTATCCTAACAATATCACATATCACAATTACATCAAATATCATCCAAATTCAATTATTACCACGAAATTAAAGATAATAATTACAATATGGAATATATATAAACAAAACCATATCACAAAGGAAGAAGAAATATCCCATAGATAGAACATCTTAGGGTAAAATAAATGGAAACCTATTCGATTATAATTACGAATTATCAGATTTACCATTCTCAAATAAAAAGTTCATCTTGCCCATTAACATAGGAGAAAATATAATCATTTAACCACAATAATCAAATTAAAATTAAGAATTATCTAAACACAAAATTTAGTTTTAAATTCATAATAAATGAAATTCAATCATTTTGATTTTGTGATTTGAAATTCAGTGTGAATTTTTGTGGAATAAAATTTGGTTTCATTTCTCCAAGGTTAATGAAGACAACCTGATCCTTGAGACTTTAAAATCATTTTCTTCTTTCGTTTGGTGATTTATTGTTTTGTTTTGTGAAAAAACAAAAGAAACAGTGAATTAGACTATGACAAAAGGAATTAACGAAAATATTGATCAAGCAAGCGCAAAATACAATATCGTCGCAAATTTCACCGTAAATGGAGTGGTGGAAGTACAAGATATTGTTGGTGCATTATTTGGTCAAACAGAAGGTCTATTAGACTCTTTAGAATTACGCGAATTACAGAAAACAGGACGAATTGGACGCATTGTGGTAAATGCGGCTTCAGAAAAAGGAATTACTACGGGAGAAATAGTCATTCCTTCCAGTTTAGATCGGACTGAAACTGCAATTTTAGCGGCCACCTTGGAAACAGTAGATCGCGTAGGACCTTGTAGAGCATCCCTTCAACTAAAAGAAATTAAAGATTTACGTAAATCAAAACTCGCACAAATTGAAGCGCGGGCGAAAGAACTTTTAAAGGATTGGAAAGCTGATTCAGCAGATAGAAATTCAATTTCAGAAAAAATTACTAACGAACTAGAGAAGGAATCGGTGATTACTTGGAATGGGTTACCTGCTGGTGACCAAATTGACAATGCAGATGAGATAATTATTGTTGAAGGTCGAAATGATATTCAACAATTGCTTAAAATTGGAGTTAGAAATACCGTAGCGGTAAATGGAACTTCAATTCCCAAAGTAATTGTAGATTTAACTCAACAAAAAGACTGTACTGCTTTTTTAGATGGAGATAGAGGAGGAGAAATGATCTTAAATGAACTATTACAAGTATCTAAGATTAAATACTACGCACGTGCTCCTCAAAATAAGGAAGTCGAAGAATTAACACCAAAAGAAATGGTAAGCTGCCTTCAAAATAAGCGCCCAATTTCTGATTTGTTAACAGAACGCCGAAAACGAATTGAAAAACCAATTACTTCACAGTTTCCACGAAAATCAACGTCTCTAAGAAAGTATACAAAAACAAAAGGAAACTATACTTCTTCACGACCAGGAAAGGATCATTCCCCTCGAATGAAACGTAGTTTTGGAGGGAATCGAACCAATCGAAATACTCAAATTGAAAGATCAAATCGTCGTTTTAAAAAGGACAAAACAGATAGACCAAAAATCTCCTTACCAAAAGATAAAATTGCACCCGTAGTCAAAGAAATAATTTCAAGTAATTTAGCAGTTGGATTAAATGACTATTTTGAAGAGATTCATCGTAGTTCAAATGTTAAAATTTTCGATGAATTGAATCATAAAATGACTACTATTATTTTAGATGGAGTTGTAAGCCAAAGGTTTTTAGACGAAGCACTAAAACACCATGTAAAATATATTGTAGCAGTAAATATTGATCGAAATTTGAAAGTGGAAAATCCATCCGCAATTGAGTTATATTACTTCAAAGATTTTCTCTAAAATTTATATCCTTCCATTTCAGCTTTT
>CAYRPF010000021.1:0-40776 GCA_964426185.1 uncultured archaeon
CCCACTTGAAAATCGTTTTTCAATAAAATTTCGGAGTAAGATATTGATTTCTCTGAAACCGCTTTCATGACGCGGCCTGCAATCGGCATTGGACGTTTAATGTAAAATTTTATTCCATTCCAAACGATTCCATTATGGCTGGCTGTTAAAACTATGACTAAATCGACCTCATCAAAAAGTTTTACACTTGCACTTGCATAAGGGGTGCTCATCCTTGAATAAAATGGATCATCTTTAATTCTTTCAAGTTCATTTTGATATGTAGGTTTTTGAAAATAAATTTGATAATTATTATACGCCAAAATTTTTGCAAAATATTCTAGAAGATAACTGGAAGATGGGCGATCATCTGAAACTAACAAAACCCCAGGTCTTTCTTTTTGAATTTCCTCTTTTGCGACTTCACTGATGGCCCGAAATGCCCGTAAAAATAGAAACTGTTTTGAAATCGGCATGAACAGAGTTTTTTCATCCTTTAAATCATATATTTCCATACGTAAGCCAGATGTAGGAGGTACTAAGGGATTTAGGATACTCTCCATTTCAGTTGTCAATGGTGGCAAAATAATTCGATCAAATTGGTCGAATTGGTCCAAATTCCCAAATGATTCTTTCTTTTCGAAGGTTAGTGGTTCATGGATAGTGTTGTAGTGCATTGAGGTTTCACCTTTATTATAATTTCAATATTATTATTATTTTCATCATCTATCATTTATGCAGAGAAAAAAATTTTAGTCATTGATTACCTTTATGTGCGCAATCCATCTTGCTTATTGATTATCTCGATCTGTTTCTTTAAAATTTCGTGAATTATTACTCGATAATCTGGTTTAATAGAAATCATGCCATATGTGGGGACCTGCAAGATTTTCTCCACAAATTGAGGTGTCAAGCGATTGGGTAAATCCTGCTTATTTGCAATTCCAATTATTATCGCCTCTTTATAACGCTTGATGAGAAACTTATCCAAAATTTTCTTAGTCTCTTGTACATTGGTGTATGTCGAATCTGTAACAAGTAAAACAATTCGAGTTCCGCGCAAAAGACTATTCCAGAGATCTGTGAATTGGATCTGACCAGCAAAATCCCATAGCACAATTTTTCGAGGACCTAATTTTTCATAATTGGCAATGTCGGCCGTAATTGTTGGCACATATTCTAAATTTACTTCTTCTCCTACAATCAAGCGAGTTAAAGTGGTTTTTCCTACTCCTGCATATCCTAGAATTGAAACTTTAATCGGACCCAATATTATTTTATCAATTTCCGAGTTAAAATCTCGAAAAATCGTACGTTCTCCATCCCAATCGTTATTTTTAAACACTTTATGGTATCTTTCCCAAAAACCTTCAATGATTGTTTCAATTTTTGGCGAAATTTCTTCTTCTTTATCATGAATATCTGTGCAAATCACAACAATAATGTTATGAGCAATGCTATAAATGAATTTGGAATTTCCAGTTATCGTGGATTTTATTTCGGATTGGGAGATCTCCATCATAAATCCAGAAAAAGCGCTAAGAAACCCTGCTAATAAATCTTGGTCTACCTTTGTGGCGCCGTATTCGCGGAATAATAAAGATTTTCCATCAACGGTGAGAATATTTACGTGTTTGATTGTCATAAATTCCACCATGATTGGGTTAGTGTTATGCACTTTTCATGGGCAAAAGTATTTTGAAGTAGAAATACAAGTATTATTTATCAAGCTCAACTAAATACTTTTGGATGTGCGATTTTAATGGATTATAACAACCCCCGGATAGCTGAGAAAATTGGGAAAATGGAAAAACAACTTCATAATTTTGGAGAAATATTACAGAAGTTCGGTTTAGATTTGATTCAATCAATTGGTGAAATGAAACACAACCTTTCGGTTCTTTCAGATAAAGTTGAAAAAATTGAGAATGAATTAATTGAATTGAAAGGTTTACGAAACCAGTTGCAAGAAAATAATAGACTGCGTGAAGAAATAATTGTAAAAAGCAATACAATTGAAAAACAAGTTCGTTTGTTAAATTCTAAAATGGACCAATTTCAACAAGGTTCGTTTCCAAATGATTCTCTTTCGATGCTTTCAAATCCCACTCAATCCCAATCAGTAAATAAAAAGGGATCTACTAACGAGGATTCAAATAATCCGGAGCAAATTATTCAAAAATATCTATCCAAGATAGAAAATCTGCCAGATTATAAGGCAGGTCTTCAATTTTTGAAAAAATTACGTGAAGAAATCTATTTAGCGACCGGTGGTCATAGAATTTTGCTGGAAATTCGTAGTTTCGAGAAAACAATGGAAGAACAGAATAAAAAGCAACCTTGGGAATCAATTCAAGCAGATTTAAGAAATAAATTGAAAAAATGGAATGATGAATTAAACTAATTTTTCATGATTATTTTTTCTTGATCAAACTTGATCACATTTAAATTAGCTGTGGAATATGTCTTTTTCTTTTCGTTTATAACCTTCAATAACCATTTTCTGCAGTTCCGTCTTTTTCTCTAATTCTTTATTTTTCTTTTCTAAACTTGTGATTTTTTCTTGTAATTCTTCAATTTGATGATCAGAATCTTCTAATTGATTTTTTAACCCGGTTTTTTCCTTTTGCAATTGTTCATTTTGGTCAAATAACGAGGTAACTTGTTCCTGCAGATGGCGAATTCCCTCATCAATTTCAGTATATTTTTCTGTTTGCAATATGGCTTGTTTCAATCTATTCCTTAATCCATCAATGATCTTTTCGTATTCCGATGCTCTTTTTTGCAGTTCTTCCTTGATAAGTTGCTCCATCTCTTTTATTTTTGTTTTCAGTGCACGATTTTGCACTTGGACTGCTTCAACTTGTTCTTCAGCTTCTACTTGAGTTCGTAATGCAGTTTGTTGTAATGCTCGATTCTCTTCATGGAGCGATTCAATTTCAAGCTTTAGCTGCATTATTTGCTCCCTCAACTTTTCATTGGGAGTATCTAATTCAATTTCATGTATTAGAGTGGTCTCATTTAGCGGTTTATCCATTTGTAAAAATTGGTATAAGCGTAGTAAATTTCGGGCCGTAATTTCAGCTTTCTTTTCAAAATTCACATTTGAATATATTCTCTCTTTCTTCTCTGAATTGTATGAAGCTTTTTTGGGCGCTGGTGGGATAGGTAAATTTTGCTTTTTTTTTACGGATGACTTTTTAGAAGTTTTTTTTTTGGAGTGTGTTTTCTTAGCTGAAGATTTTTTGGGGTTCACCGTAATTCCTTCTCATGTAATGATAATTCAATATTAATTAATCATTATTAATCATTATTAGATTTATTCAATGTATTCAAGTAACATTAGAAAATTATATGAGTAATAAAAAGAAAGTTTTGAAAAAAGAATAGTAACAATTTATAATGATAGTAACATAGAATTTACATATAATTTTAAATAGGGATTGTTATGCCAAGAAAAGTGAATGACGATGAAATTTTGAGATATTTAGAGGAACACACGTATGATGAAACCATGGAACATTATGGAATCAGTCGTATGACAATTGCACGTATTCGAAAAAGAAATAAAATCAAATTTTCTCCAAATAAGATAAAATTAGCTATTGCAGGGATTGGAAACGCGGCATCTGCATTGATCCAAGGTATTGAATATTATAAATCTCGTGGAAAAAATGTTGGTTTGCTCCACCCTACATTAGCAGGATACCATATATCCGATATTGAAGTTGTTGCAGCGTTTGATATTTCAAAAAAAAAAGTTGGAAAAGATATCTGTGAAGCGGTTTTTGCCAATGATCTCCCTCAATATATAGATATTCCTAAAACTGGAGTTAACGTTGAAATGGGAGATATTTTAGATGGAGTTATTGATGAAACCCGTCAAATCATTGAACCTGCTGATCTAACCCCCATTGATGTGGTTGCTTCATTAAAGAAAAGCGAAGCTGAAATTTTACTTTGTCTTCTTCCCTCCGGCTCCGATCGAGCTGTGAATTATTATGCTGAGCAAGCACTGAATGCTGGGTGTGCTTTTATTAATGGAACCCCCTCTTCAATCGCAAATAATAAAAATTTGGTGCGCAAGTTCTATAATAAAGGACTACCTATAGTTGGCGATGATTTACAAGATCAGTTTGGAGCGACTATTGTTCATAAGTTAATTTTACAGCAAATGCTTCACCAAGGGTTAGATGTTAAAGAAAGCTATGCATTAGATGTTGGCGGAGGTGCTGAAAGTTTAAATACAATTCATCGTTCTCGAGCAATAAAGCGCGAAATAAAAAGTGAAACGGTCTCTGCTTCTTTAAATATTGATGCGCCAATAGTTGCGGGAACCTCCGATTATGTGCCCCATATGAAAAATGGGCGCAATTCGATGCTTTGGATAGTTGGAAAAGGCTTCTTAGGTAATGAAATTATCATGGATATAAAAATTCAAAGTCAAGATGGTCCTAATGGAGGGAGCGTGCTTGCTGATGTCGTTCGTGCTACTAAAATTGCCCTACTTCAAGGAGAGGCCGGAGCAATCAATGAAATTTCTTGTTATGGGTTTAAACATCCCCCACAAGGCACAGAAAGTCCCGAAAAAGCGCTTAAAATGCTGGCAGATTTCGTTTTAGGAAGAAAATGAAAGTAAAAACTATTTAATCTTTTTTCCTTATTGGGTGTTAAATAGACCAGGAAAATAGAATTTCTCCCGTTGATTGTATTTAATCAAGTTAATTTCATATAAACGCTTGATAAATGGTTCGATCTGCTGAGTTTTCCAACCTAAGGCTTGTTCCATCTCTTGATAATTCATTTCACCATGTAGAATAAATTGTTTGATGATTTTAATGCATTCGTCTGAAAGTTCTAAATTCTCGAATAAAAAGGCTTGGACCCCGCTTTGTTCAATTTCTCTTATAATTATATGCCTATTTTTCAATTCCTGAATTAAATCTGTCCATTCAGAATCAAGCATTTCCTGCATTCCTTCTTGTTGGGAATAGTATCTTAAGGCTTGAAAAACAATTAATCCCCCTGTGGAAGGCTTGAA
Source organism: uncultured archaeon (assembly GCA_964426185.1). Lineage (GTDB taxonomy): Archaea > Asgardarchaeota > Lokiarchaeia > Sigyniarchaeales > Promethearchaeaceae > Harpocratesius. The sequence goes on from CAYRPF010000021.1 coordinate 5,021, forward strand.
TTTTGCAAAAACATTCTCAATGATTTGCACTTTATCATCAAAATCATGATTAACTTCAGGGGGTGTGGCAATAGATTTTGGAAGAGATGTTTTTTCTGGTTTATTAGGCAAAGTCTGTATTTTAGGTCTAGGCGTGGCTTTGATTTTTTTTAATCGTTCCATATCTTCCTGTTCGCTTTGTTTTTCTGCTGTTTTACGCGCTTTTTGTGCTTCTTTTTGAGCTTTAAGCCTGGCTTCTTGTAGTAATTTTTCTTGTTGCTCTTTTAAACGCTTTTCTTCCTGTTTCTTTTTCTTCTCTTTTAGAGATTGCTCAAATTTTCGCTTTTCTTCTGCGAGTTTTGCCTTTTCTAATGCTTTTTCTTTCTTTTTCTGTTCTACTTTTTTGAAATGATCATTTAACTCTGCCAATTCCTCTTGAGTAATCAATCCGGGAGAAGTTATAACATTTTCTTCGATTTGAATAAAATTTTTGCTGACCATTCCTTCTAATATTTCATTGAGATAATGGGGTTTCCATTGTGTAAATTGCAGTAATTTGTTAAAGGTTGCGGGAAAATTGTTTGCTAAGAAGAATAATACCACTTTTTCTGGTACACTCAAAGTAATAGGTTCTTTAGAGAAGTTTAATAAAATCATATTTTCGTTAATCAAGATGATCTCTTTGATGGTATAAACTTCTTTCATAATTTTCAGAGTTTCCCGAAAGTTTTCATGGGTTAGGCTTTTAACTTTATGAAATGCATATGATTCTAACTTCTCTGCTTGAACAAACGGCATTTTCTTAAATTCATGCTCTTTAATAATTTTCTGCAGTTTTTGAGAAATGGAGTCATAAAACATCCCTACTCCCATATCATATGCTTTCTTTTCATCAGGGTGATAATGGGTTAAATCGAGGGATTCCAATGAAGAAATTGTTTGCATTAAATTTTGCAAGTCTACCATAGTTTCTGAAGCAGTTCGAGGTGTTGCATCGAATAATTCCTCGTTAAATTCGCTGTATAATCGTTCTCCTTCAGAAATTAATTGCTCTTCTTCAATTGGGGTGCTAAACGTGTTTGTTGTACTAATTTCGGGTTCGGTGATAATATTCTCTACTTGGGCAATTTGTTCTTGAATAGCAGCAATTTCTCGTTTTTGAAAATGATCGTTCAAAGTCTCTTGTGCCTCAATAATTTCAGAGTTTGGAAAATTGGAAGAAGATTGAGATGATTCTTCAGAATTTTCTTCAATTTTTAAAGATTCAGTGAATTTATGTGTTTTTATTTCAGAAATCTGACTTAGAATTAGATAGATATAGTAGGCTACAATTAACCCGAAAGAAATTATAAGTTCAATTCTTATTGAAACCATTTTTCCCAAGGTTACTTTAACTTTGGTTCTTATTATTATTTCCTTCCGGATCCTTCCGAAATAGATTTAGGTGATACGGAATATCAGCTCCTTGTATAAAATAGGATAAATATGATTATGGAGATAAGAATAATTAACTAATGGTGATTTTTGAATGGCAGACTATCAAGAGAATTTTGGTGAAAAAAATTTAGCTATTGTCGAACGGGCAAAAAAAGCCTATGCTGAAGGGCATTATGAAAAAGCAATTAAGTTATTTGAACGATCGATTGAAATCTGCGAATCTCAAAATTGGACCGATGGAGTTCGTTATGCAACTGGAATGATTGAAGATGCAGAAGAAATGCTTAAGTTACAAAAGGAAGAAGAACAACTTTTAGCTCATGAACATGAACAAGAATTAGAAGAACAAGAAGTTCTTCTTGAGAAGGAAGAACCACATCCCACGGAAATATCAAAAACTCCAGATGAAACAATTAAACCAGAACTTGAAAGAATTCCCAAAGAAGAGATCAAACCTAAAAAAACAGCACAAATTTCCAATTCAAGTGATGAAATCCCGATTTTAATCCAAAAAGGATCAGGACGTTTGACCTGTCCCAAATGCGGAAATTCCCAAAGAAATATGATTCGTGAAGTTGTTGATAAAAGCCACATTATTATGGATTATCCATTAATTTATGGTAAAAAATATATCTGCGGAAAATGCGGAACCCATTGGCGCCGTGCGGAAGAATAATTTTGTAGTGAATAGTTTTATTAACAATTCCATTCAATTAGATTTATGGACTGGACATTAATTCTAATAGGAACCCTTGCTTCTTTGGGGGCTGGTTTAGCTACCGGATTAGGCGCAGTTCCCGTTTTTTTTAAAAAGAATATTTCTGAAAAAAAACTCGATATGCTCTTGGGATTTGCTTCAGGAGTTATGTTGGCTGCTTCAGCATTCAGTCTACTTGTGCCCGCGCTTAATTTGAATCCAGAAGAAGGTGGTGCTCCGCATTTTAACTCTGTAATGATCCAAGACATATGGACAGTCTTAATTGTTGTACTAGGAGTGATTATTGGAGCCGTCTTTCTTGATTTTATAGATAAATGGGCTCCACATGAACATTTTGTCAAAGGTCCCGAGGGTAAATTTACCAAAAAACTGGCTGCCATATGGCTCTTCATCATTGCAATTACGATCCACAACTTTCCTGAAGGTCTTGCAGTAGGAGTTAGCTTTAGCGGCGGAGAGACTAGTAAAATCGCCTCTGGATTGGTGGTCGCCATTGCTATCGGTTTACAGAACATTCCCGAAGGGACTGCGGTTGCAATGCCTTTGGTGCAGGAGGGATATTCTCAGAAAAAATCTTTTATCATCGCAACGTTTACTGGCTTAGTGGAGCCAGTAGGCGCGTTTATTGGAGTTGCATTAGTCAATATTACGAAATTTTTTCTGGGATTTGGGATGGCTTTTGCTGCTGGGGCAATGATTTTTGTAGTGGTTGATGAGATAATCCCGGAAACGCAAGGAAAAGAGCATTCAAGGCAAGTAACTTTTGGGGTGATTTTAGGTTTTGTGTTGATGATGTTTTTGGATAATTTCATCGAACCCGTAATCGCTAGCTTACTTTAAATTCATTGTTCATACTATGTAATGAGATCTTCACCTTTTTTTTTATTCATAAATAAATGAATCTCTTTTTCAGTAGAAAGCAAAATACAAATAAAACTTCGAGATTATATTGTATTATGAGTCATCGAAATTCCGATAATACTTCATCGGATTCTTTTAAACCAAGATTTGAAATTACCCCTTTTTCAAGATATTTTTACTTTATTTTATCATTAATTGTTCTGGGATTCATAGCTTTTCTGGTGATTTTAAACACGCTTATTAGTTGGTGGTATATTTTCTTTATATTGGTTCCTTTATTGGGTCTTGCCTTGGAAATTTTTGTATTTTTGAAGAAAGTCGTGTATTTGCGATGGTCTGCCTTGGGAATCACAGTTTTGGGTTATATTATGTTATTTTTGCTGAATTCTGAGCCATTTTCTTATGTATTTCCATTTGTCTCCGTCGCCTCGATTGTTTTTATCGTGATTAGTATATTGATATTTATCAAAAATTATAACGATACTCGATTTCCATTTAGGAATAGATAACTTATGAAAAAAGTATTTGGAGAGGATCCTTTTTTCACGCTTATTCACAAAATCGAACAAAAAGCTTTTAGAAGTCCCTTTCGCAACTTAACACATAATGATTATCTCAGATTTAGACTTGATTCAAAGTTTCACTGCCTTCTGCAAAAATTGTGGGCAATGCTCCCTTACATGTCCGACTCATTTCGTGGGTTTATTTAATCCAATGGGGGTATTGCGTGATGTGCAAATGGCAGGCCCCGAAGCTGCAATTTCGAATCAACCTCTTTTCGCCTGTTTGACATGTAATCGCTGTATGATGTATTGTCCCACCTCAAAGGAGAATGAAGGGATGAATTTTGCTGCTTTAATTCAAAGATTGCGCAGCTATGCATACCATAATCAGATTCAACCCAAAGATTTCGGTGAATTTCCAGGTATTGGCACAATTTTGATACATCCATCTGATTTTACTTCGAAAGATCTTAGTATCAAGGAAATTCCTGATGTAGATGTAATTTCCATGTTAGATAATTCATTAAAAAGCAAAATCGCCACCGAAGGAAAGATTGCTTACTTTATCGATGACCTTCCGCTTTATATTCAAAAGTATCCTCAATATAAAGCCGACTTGATAGAAATCCCACGTAGTGTAATTCACATCTTAAATCAAGTGGGAATCAAGCCGGTGGTTCTAAATTTGAAACCTTTGGGTCATGATGATTTTTGGGCTGGCTTTACCGATCAATTTCAAATGTTGGCCAAGGCTAATGTTGCTTATTATAAAGCTGCAGGAGTGAAGCAAATTATAGTGGAATCTGCAGAAGCTTATAGAACTTGGAAATATGATTATCCTACAGTAGTTTCCGACTGTGATTTTGAAGTATATCATTTAAGCGAGTATTTAGAAAAATTTCACCTAAGTCCCAAGTTGGTTTTTGATGCAAATATATCGATTTCGGTGACATTTCTTGATGCTGCCAGGTTGGGCCGAATGGGAGGAAGAATATATGAGCCACCTCGAAAAATTTTGAAAAAAGCTAAAGGAATTAAATTGAAGGATTTGGAGTTTAACCGTGGTGATGCTTATGATTGCTCTCTTACCATCCATTTTCCGGAGAATGAGGAAACACAGAGAATGCGCTCCCAGCTCTTAGATGAAATTCGGGAGGCAAGCGTGGAATATGTAGTTAGCACTTCCCCCAAGCAAATTATCCATTATCTTTATGCTGTAAATAATTTGGGTTCTGAAGGAAATTCAATGCCGATCATTCATGATTGGGCGGTTATGCTCTTCCGATTACTGAGGATTCATTAGAATGTAATGATATGATAACCCTTTTCAATATATGTATGTATTGAAGGATGTCCGTTCATATCTCCTTTGATTGGGAGTTTTTCAGCTCGAGCAGATTCGATTGCACCCATCTTAGTTGCACATGCTTTGCAAACAGCTGAGATAAGACCTGCTTCTTTAACTTTTTTGTAAAGACTATAATATGGATTATCGTGCTCTTCATGGAAAGTTTTAATCAATTTTGTGGCTGTTCCCTCAATAACAATAGTCACGTCGTAATCTTTCGAGCGCAAATGCAGAGCATTTAATAACGCGTGGGTAAAGCATAACATTTCTCCGTTAAAAGCATAAAGACAATATTTCAGAATACCCATAATACCCATAATGTTTTTGATCTTGATAAATATTATTTATTTAAAGTCGGTGGAATGCTTAAATTCATGCTTACCTTAATTAATTTAATAAATATCTTAAGAACGGATATTTTTTGGTAGAAGAGGTAAAATATTATGAATTCAAGAGATGTGGTTATTAAACTTGACAATATTACAAAAAATTTCGGAAAATTTACCGCAGTCGATAATTTGACCTTAGAAATTAAAGAAGGTGAAATTCTCGGGTTTTTGGGACCTAATGGTGCGGGAAAATCTACCACCATGAAAATGTTGGCATATCTTCTTCGACCCACCAAGGGAGTAATTCATATTCGGTCAAATGGAACATTGGTAACTTTAACGGAATATAATAAGGATAATCTTTTAGACAAAATGGGATTTTTGATTGAAACGCCGTTTTTTTATAAGAATGCAACTCCCCGTCAGATCCTTTCTTATTTTGCTAAGTTAAAGGGTTATCCCCGTGAAGAGATTTCCAAACGCGTGGAAACCATTGTAATGAAAATGGGTTTATTTAAATGGATTGATGAGAAATTAGGGAAATTTTCTAAAGGAATGCAACAAAAAATTGGCATTTTAAGTGCGATAGTTCATGATCCTGAAGTAATCATCCTTGATGAGCCATACACCGGTTTAGATCCAGCTGCCCGTAGAGAAGTTCGTGATTTTATTCTAAAATTGAAAGAACAAGGTAAAACCGTGTTTTTAAGCAGTCATCTTCTTTATGAAGTAAGTGAAGTGGCTGATCGGATAGCGATTATCTCTCATGGGAAATTAATTGCATGTGATACTCTAGAAAATTTAGAACAACAGGCAAAAAGTAGCACCATTAATTTGGAAGTTCTTAATATGCCGGCCTTGAAAACGACCCTTATTCCGGAGTTGTATAAAATTTTAAATGAGTTTATCGATCTTAATTCAATTCATTACGTTGAAGATGGAAATTATTACACCATTGAATTTGACGGTAATCCTGAAAAACAGCACCAAATCTTGAAGGCTTTGATGGATAATGGCATTAAAGTGTTGGAATTTTCAGTTCCAAAAGCAGGTCTTCTTGAGGCTTTGTATATGAGTTATATTTCTAAAAGTGAAAGTGAATCACTGGATTCCCAGAAAAGATCAATAAAGGTGGAGGCGATTCTCTAATGCAGAAATCTGAGTTAATAAATCCATCCAATGATAAGGAATTTCGCTATCAACGGAGATTCAGTCAAATAATTGACACTTTGATTTTTGATCTTCAAATGAATTGGCGAAAAATCTTGATTTTAAGCTCGGTAGCGGTAGTAATTTTCGCTCTTTCCCTATTATTGGGTGTATGGCAGATTAATCGAAATTCACAAGCTTTTCCCACGGTAGAAGCTTATATTCAAAATTATTTCTCCTTTATTAGCTTATTCATTTTAATTTTAGCCGTAAGCTACGGTTCCAACATGTTGGTTGTTGATTTTCAAGAACGTACCGGAAATTTACTTTTTCCAAAAATATCAAAATCGCGTCTATTTATAGGAAGATATCTCAGCGGTCTGATTCAAGGAGGGATAATTCTGGTTTTCTATTATTGGTTAGTGGTTATTCCTGTATTTCTTGAGTTTGATGTCATTCCTTTAAGCTTCTGGAAAAGTCTTGGTTTTGCAGTGTTGTATTATATCGCTCTTCTGAGTTTCTCAATTTTCTTCAGTTCCATTGTAAAAAGAAGCAGTGGGGCAGTAATCACTACTTTACTTCTGATCATCATTGCATTTCCGATTATAAATTCCATATTTTCGTTATCTACATCTGTTGAACCGCTCTTTTTGCTTGATTATTATGGAAATATCATATCAAATATTTTAAATATGCCTGATCAACGATTTATTAAATTAGATATAGAAGGATTAACCATATATACTTGGTTTACCCCTTCAGAATCTGCGGCTTTAATCGGTTTGATTATATATATATTCATTTTCACGATCATTGCTTACCTGATTTACCGATTTCGCCAAATTGAAGATTAATTAGCTTTTTCAAAATTCTCAATATAAAATTAGAAATTTTTTAACTTTTTTATTAGATTTATTCCCAGAATTTTTTCAAAACCTTTTTATATAATGCCTAAAGAAATAATGTCGTGGCCTTTGGCCGCTTTCTTCTTCCTCTTTATATTAACTCAATAATATTTCTATCTTTAATAAAATATTTATTTGAGCAAAGAATTCTCATTTTTCTGGAATGTTGGAAACATTCGAATTAGAAATCTTAAATACCTTCCATTTCTTTTGGTATTATATAATTAAGCCATAATCACTAGAGTGAACATCTATGAATCCACTTCTAAAGCGTAAATTAGCTAAGGCAGAAGAAAAAAAGGAACAAGAACTTCATTATTTATTAGATAGTTTTAAGTCAGAATTGGAAGAAATGCAAAAAAAACTAGATAATTTAAAATATCAAATTGAATTTTTTGGGGCGACACCTGAACTTATTGAAAAAAAGAAAGATTGTAAAGTTATGATGCAGTGGATTCAATCACAATTTGAAGAAATTAAGCAATCTTTATCCAATCATTCCAAACCACTTTCTGCTTGATTTTAATTGGTGAATTTTTCTACATAGAGTTCAATTATTTTTAGAATTACTTCAACTGCTTTTTCCATTGCAACGATAGGAATAAACTCCTTTTTACTGTGAAAATTATAACCTCCAGTAAAGATATTTGGAGTAGGCATCCCATCATACGAAAACCGGGCACCGTCTGTTCCACCTCTTATAGGTTCTTCTATTACTTCCAATCCCACAGATTCAATGGCTTCTTTCGCGATGGAAACAACTTCAGGATACTGATCTAAAATTGATTTCATATTTCGATATCCTTTTTTTATTTGTAATTTGATTGGAAAATCTGAATAGTGTGCTTGAATTTGGGCTACCCCTTCTTCAATATGTTTAATTTGGCGGTCTAAATCTTGTTCGTCAAAATTTCGGAGTATAAATACCAATTTGGTTTCATCGGTTGTTGACACTAAGTGAACAGGATAGTAATATGGTTCATAATCTTTGGTGTTTTCAGGAGTTTGATCAGGAGGAAACAAGTTTAATAATTCTGGAACCAATTTCATGCTATTCTTCATTTTTCCGAACGCAAAACCAGGATGAACTGAATATCCCTTAACAGTAACAGTTCCACTGGCAGCATTGAAATTTTCGATCTCAATACTTCCCATTCTGCCACCATCGATGGTGTAACCAAATTGAGCACCAATTTCTTTCACCGAAATTGAATCCGCTCCTTTACCAACTTCTTCGTCTGGAGTAAAAACAATTTTTAAATTTCCATGGGGGATCTCGGGATTAGAAGAGAGATGTGAAAGTGCTGTCATAATTTCAGCAATTCCGGCCTTATCATCTGCTCCCAATAATGTTGTTCCATCTGTGATGATTAAATCTGTATTAATAAACCTTTGAAAGGTGGGTATTTCTTGAGGATTTATTTGCAAGTCTGGATTTTTTTCTAAGGAAATAGGTTCCCCCTTAAAAGTGACAATGCGCGGTTGTACATTTTCGCCAGGAGCTGATGGTGCAGTATCCATGTGGGAATTAAAACATATAATGGGAATTTTACTTGCTTGTTCAGGTGGTAGATTACTGGGAATATTGGCAATAACTACACCATTTTCAGTTACCTTGACATCTTGGTAACCTAAGCTTTGAATTTCTTTTAGGAGTAAATGAGCCAAATTTAATTGTCGCGCCGTACTTGGTATTTTATCTACTCCTTCCTTACTCGTCGTATGAATTTTAACATATTTTAAAAATCGCTCAACCACTTCTGAATTCATGATTGAACAAAAAGAAAAGATAGTAAAAAAAGTTTTATTTAGAAATTAACGAGAAGTTCCATTTATGCTGAAGGAATTTTCTTTAATTCTCGTTTCTTATCTGATTTTTCCTTTTTTTCGGCTTTTTCTTTGGATGATTTTTTATTTGTATTTTTTTTTTTTTGGTAAATTTCAATTCCTTGTACTTGATTATTCTTGCAGTAAATCCGGAGCAAATTTGATGCAATATCAATATTTCCATCAGGTATATTTTCCATTTTTGACCATTTGATTTCTTCCACTTCCTTGCCGAATAACATAGAAATCATCCGTTTTGGTGAATAAACTGAATTTCCGATAATGATATTCATTCGATTCAGATTTTCTGGAGGCTGTGTTTCTAATATCAAATCCAAAATTTCATTTTCAATTTCTTTATTCAAATTGGGAGATTCATGTTTTTTCGAGAAATAAGATGGACTGTGTGATTTTCGTTTCGGAATTGGATTTGAGATGATGGTTTTCTCTTTACGATGGGATGTTTTTTTCGTAGAGCCATCTGATTCACTAGATCCTTGGAATGCTGCTTTCTTCATCTTTTCCATTTCTTTTAGGTGCTTCTGTTCTTCCAATAGTGGGCTCCAATATTCTTGTTCTTCTTTCTTTTTTGATTTAGTTCCTTTAAGCAATTCTTCTTCTTCGAGTTTTCGTCTTTCTTCATTTCGTAAGTAATACATATCTTCTGGCTTTTCATTTTCTGATACTTCATAAGATTGAAGATTAAATGCACGTAAAAACTCTAATGGTTCATCACCAGCATCTACACTCACAATCTTTAGATGTCTACCGAATTTTGCTGATTCTTCTTGTATTTTTGATCCAACTCGAGAACTAATAAATCTTTTACGAACAGGTGATCTTGGACCTTTCCAGATAAAAATACGTCGGATATCATAGCGAACTAATAGAAATACTCCTTCACTAGTGAATAAATCCTTAACATCTTCAATAGAAATGTCAATTTCTTCGCTATCTCCTTCATTCGTTAGCTGGAAAGCACGGAATTCTTTATATTCTTGATCTAATGACATAGGTTTTCTCCCGTTATTGATTGGTAATTCTATATGTATATGTTGCTAAGTGATCTTAAAAAATTGCTTTTTTTTTAAAATCTTGGAAAAAAATAAGAAAATCTGTGGGAATTTTTCCAACTTTTTTAACATATTTTTTGAAAGATTGAATTAAAAATGGTATAATCATCATCAGAAAATAAGCAAACCCGCACATCTAAAAATTTTGTTGAATTTTTCAGAAATTTGATTAATTCGGAAAGAATAACTTTTGCTGCTCTTTCTTTAGGAAAGCCAAAAATTCCTGTTGATATTGCAGGGAATGCAATCGATGTGAGATTTAATTCAACCAATTTATTACTGCTCTGAGTAATTGTGGACCTGAGTAATTCATCTGCTTTTTTAGGAGAATACATATGGAACTGTGGACCTACAGCATGAAAGATATATTTTACTTGTTTAATATTTCCAGCTGAGGTAATGGCAATTCTTCCCACTGGGGTATATCCAATCCTATTGCACTCTTCTTGGATACCAAGGCCGCCTTTACGACGAATGGCTCCTGCTACTCCAGTACCTAAAATCAATTGTTCATTAGCTGCGTTTACTAAAACATCAACAATCTGATTTGTAATATCCCCTTGAATCAACGTTAGTTTCGATTTATTTGGGTTTTCTGAAAAAATGAATTGGTTTGATTTTTCTTCTTTCATCATTCCACACATTCTTACTTAATAATTGAGAAACCATTATCTAGTTGAATTTTCTGTCTTTTGTTAATTTCTTGTAAAATTGGATTTGAACGGGGTAAATTATTTTCTATTAACAATCGTTCTTGAAGATGGGATTCATAAATTAAACGCTCCCTTTCAAATTCCTCCAATTTTTCCCCTTTTCCAAAACGATATGCCAATTCAATTGTCGGATCTCGATAATATCCGTAGACTTTTTGGAGTGCTTCAAAAGAATATTGCTTATTTTTACAATACAAAAAATATTTTTGGGCAATCGGGGGGAGTTGTTCCAATAAAAAAGAATCTTTGGTTATTAGTCTAATAATAAATGGCATATATTCATGTTTTTTAGCATTAATCTCATGAAATTTGGAATTATTCAATTTTTTATGAGAAACTAGATCGAATTTTGTGGCAAGAATGAGGCATTTAAACCATGTATAAGGTAAAATAAAAAGATATAATCTTAGAAAGAATATATCTACACTGTAAAAACGCCTAATACTAAAGATTATAAATTTAATTAACGAAAATCCTCCAACAAGAAAAATTGATAACAACCATAAAGGAATTTTGATATATCCAAATGAGTTTTTCAAATCGTTTATAATGAAGAATAATAGAATAATTAGAAATATATTAATTAGATTTGAGAAGAAATTTTGCTTGATTCGTTCTTTTATATAAATTATTCTCACGATTCCAGTCTCCGTAAAATTTTATCGTAATATTTTTATTATCTGTAAAAAAAAAAAGAAATTCTATACAAATAAGGATTTGTAATTATTTGAATTTTCGAGAAAATAGAAACGAATTTTTTAATAAAATGATAGATTAACAAAATGCAAGATTAATTATGCTAAAAAATCTGAAGCTTAAGGATTATGCAACTTTACTAGGGACAATGTGCGGTGCAATTTCTATTTATTTAACTATTTCACCATTTCGAGCATATCGAGGAGCGATGTTTATGATTTTTCTAGGTGTAATCGCTGATTTGTTTGATGGTTTTATCGCCCGAAAGACCAGAGAGATTAACGAATTCGGTGTTCAATTAGATTCTCTTAGTGATGCTATTGTTTTTGGGGTTGCACCTGCAATACTGTTATTTATGAATTACACTGAACCTGATGCTGTTGTAATAAATCCCACCTATCCAAATTGGGTAATCTTGATTTCAGCAATTTTATTGATTTGTGCGGGAATTATCCGTTTAGCATGGTTCAATGTTTCCCATGATAATCCTGTTTACCAAGGTATGCCTATTCCTATGACGGCAACTGCACTCTGTTTGCTTGTTTTCAGTGATTATTTTGCTTGGGCGATTAATCAGAAAATAACATTATATAATAGAATCATCTATTGGAGTATGCCTATTATTATTGTTTTTTTCGCTTGGACAAATGTTACCAATAAAATTCGTTTTGGAGAAATTTTTAGGAAAAAGACAGGATATATAAAGTGGATTTATCGATTTTTAGCGATCAGCTTGTGTATTCTTACTATATTGGTTTTTGTCGATAGATTTCGGTTTGCTGTGATTATTTTTATTGCTTCTTGGATCTTTTTAGGAATGTATATCTATTTTCTCGTAGTTGGTTTTAGAACAGCAAAGAGAAAAACAAATTCAATATCGCAAATTTCGAATTAAAATTGATTTATTCTATTCAAGAGAAGCGAATAAATCTCTTCTTTTTTTCAAGGTAGAAACGATTTTGGAGAATACTGGACTATTATTCCTAATGTAGATTTCTCCTTGTTTATTTAGTGTTGCTGAAAATATTAGATTACCATTAGCATAGAAATTTACATATTGATTTGATAAAGAAGGATCTACTGAAATTACATAAGCCTTCTTTCTGCGGTATATTTCGCAAGGAATCATATCATCGGCCCCATAATATTTAGATTTGCCATTTTTACTTCCGCTTAAAGGCGGATATGATTCTTTTATGCGTCTTTTATTAGATCTCTTTTTAGATCCTACGGGTGCAACTATTACATCAGAACCGAATGCATAAATTTCATAATACAATTCGTTAGTAAGAAAATTACGCACTTCAATAACTGGTCGCGAGAGATCTTTATCTGTGAATCCACTGGGTTTTTTAACAGTCATTTCTAAACATAATACTTCTGCTACTTGTCCTGCATCAATAAAAATTATGGTATCAATTATGTTTGGAATAACTCCAAGCTCAACTCGGCGAATAAAACGTTGCACAGCATCAACTGGGCGGGAAGCATGAACAACTCCCACCAAACCTATACCTGCTAGCCGCATATCCGCAAAAATCTTAAAATCCGATTCAACTCGTACTTCATCAAAAATGGTGAAATCCGGACGAATTAAAAGAATAATATCAGATGTTTGCTCTAGACTACCATTTAGCGGTGCATATTGAGAAACTTCTGGAGGGACATCTAAATCCCGTACACTTTCTAAGGTTTTTACCAGCTTATTTTTTTCCAAATAGTAGCGCGATAAAGCAGCAATAAATGTGCTTTTTCCGGCTCCCGGATTTCCAGCAACAAGGATACCTTCTGCAATCTCTAACCGATCATAAATTTTTTGCGGTAAATGATAATCTTCTAAACTTAGTTGAACGAGCGGTTTAACTGCAGTGATTTCATATGAATTACTGAAAGGTGGGCGGCATATTACAATTCGATATTTCCTTAGTTGGATAACGGTCACCCCCGCCTCATTTCGTTCAATAAAGGATTGTTCGTCATTCTTTGCCGTACGTATAATTCTATTGGCAATTTCAGCTATGGAAAATGGTTCCATAGGTTCTGATGTTATTGGTTCAAGTTTCCATTCTCCTGGTTTTCCCCGTTTAGCCATTGGAAGACAATGCCCTCGTAGATGGACTGACATGGTGTGATCATCAAAAAATTCTTCAATTCCCGCTTCATCAGATTCAGCGGATTGTTCTTTTTGATTTTCGGGAAGATTCATGGTAAACAAAACATCGATCCCTTGAACCAATGCTATAGAAGATTGAACTTCATCAGCGGTTACTAAAATGGCTTTTGCATCAAATGCATCCTTTCGAATTAGAGCATCTAATTCTCCACCCGGGTTGAGTTTAATTTGTTCTAAGGTGGGGCGTTTGCCGAAAGTTTCAATATGAATTTTTTTCTGTTTCATCAAGGCATATAATTCTTGGAGTACCTCAAGTCCTACATTTTCTTGAGGTTTAGTTTGATTTGCTTGATTTTCTACTTCGGCTAACATGACTCGTGACAGAATAATGGTAATTTTTGGCACTTCGGTAACGTGATCTAATTCAATCGGTTGATATTCGGCTAAAGTGCTATCTTGGATAAAATCTATGATTTTACGATTATATATAACTGATGTATCAGGTAAAAAGGTAAAGGGCATATTATTTCACTTTGTTTTATTTTGTTTATTTGCTTTTTTTAATTAATGTAAAAAATTTACCAATTTTTAAGTTTATTTTTATTTATTGATAGTTGAAATTGTTCTAATTGATAGTAGGTAATATCTCCTAAGCGATCCACCGTTGCAAGAATTAAAATTTTACGAGAGTTGACGGATTGCTTTGTTATTTTATCTAATAAATCTAATCGGACCGCATTGTCTTCTTCTAAAATAAATATAAAATATTTCGCAATATCTGTTTGTGGATTCGCTCCTCGGGAAAATATGCGAAAATGAATTTCGTCTCCATATCCTAATCTCACAATATAACCTCTTTGACGGAGATCACGGTAAACTAAGTAGCGAATCCAGATTTGTGGATCTTTTTGAGCAATCGTATTAAGAATTTCATCACTTCTTAATGGATTTCTTTCAAGTGTCATAATTTTTAGACGATTACGCTCCATTAATAAAAGACCTTCAATAATGCTGAATTCATATTTATTATTCGGTAATTGTAATCCAAAAAAGTTTTTTTCATGAAGATCTTTTGCGGTTGGTGAATTTTCCACAATAATCTTGTCGTTTTGTAATATTCCTGTTAATATTTCAAGTTCTAAGTTAGAATCCGAATCTTTTTCTTTAATTTCGAGTTCTTCCTTCATTATATCTTCATCTTGAAAATCAAATTTGTGGGAATTCATTAAAATCTTCTCATACTTTCTAAAATATTTTATAATGCTGAACCTACTGCATTTTTCAAAACAAATTAATAATTCAAACGCAAAAAACTTTGCTTTTATAAAGAAATTTGCTTAAATTCCTACAAATAACTATAGAAGGAAAAAATTTCTGAAAATTTTTATACTTCGGAGTAAAAAATATAACAAATGTCGAATAATGATGTTCAGCGAAAAAACAATATTTCGCGACTTTTTCCTCAAGGTGTGCCGCTCTTATGGTGTCCCCCCCTAACTCATTACCGCTCGGATAAATCTATTGATTTTGAGCGGATGAAAAAGCATATAAACCACATCGCCCCATATATTAATTCCTACTTAATTCCGGGAAGTACTTCGGACGGATGGGAAATATCCTTTGAAGAATACAAACAGATTCTGAATTTTGTATTTAAAGAATTCATACCGGATAGCGAAATTAATGTATTAATTGGGCTTTTACGGACAGACTCTTCAGATGTACGCAAATTTCTCGATTATGCTGTTAAATTTTTGCAAGAGAACAATATTGAAACCGATATGGATAATTATCGTTCTTCTCGATTTAAGGGATTTGTATTATGTGCTCCGAAAGGAGAAAATCTCACCCAACAAGAGATTAAAGATGCTATCGTTCCCATATTGGAAAAAAAATACCCGATTGTGCTTTATCAACTGCCCCAAATCACTCAGAATGAGATTAGTCCTGAAATAATCAGTGAGTTGGCGGAAAAATACCCCAATTTTTACATGATGAAAGACTCCAGCGGGCAAGATAAAGTCGCTTATGCTGGATTGGACTACCATGATATGATTCTTTTACGAGGTGCTGAGGGGAATTATCACAAATACCTTAAAGCTGCAGGAGGTCCATATGATGGCTTTTTACTCAGTACAGGAAATACATTTGCTAAGGGATTGAAATTCATTGTTGATCAAGTGATATCTGGTAATCTATCCGATGCTGAAAAAGAATCAACTGAGCTGACTAAAATTATTGATGAAGTATTTACAATTGCTTCTACTATTCCATTCGGAAATGCATTTACTAATTCGAATAAACTACTCGATCACATTTTTGCTCATGGAAAACAATGGTTGAAGGCGTCAGCACCGTTGACCCATGCCGGAGAGATTCTAAGTCAAGAAATTTTACAGAAAATTGACGAAATACTCCAGAAAAGTTCATATTATCCTAGCAAAGGATATCTCGAATGATATTTTTTTTCAGAATGGTGAAGAAAACTATGAGCTTACAAAATAAATTAAGAATTACTGAAGAAAATTTAAAGTCGATTAATGATTTTTTGCTGGACCCTTCAAACCCACTTATTCAGAAATTCATGGCAGTGGTTGAAAAATACGGAAGTCCAGAAGAAATCAATGAAAAAGCAGCTAACGCACGAAAGTTAGACAATTTGATGGAAAAATTGAAAGTGAAGAAACCCGAATATGTGAAAGATTTGGAATGGCTTATTGAACAACGCGATGCAGGAAAATTTATCAAACTTGAAAATTATTACAAAAAGGTTTTAGGGGAAAATTATGATCCCGCCGCTATGAAAAATGATTTTGCTGTTACTTTAGAATTAAGTGCGCTTCAATATTTTCCCTTCTTGATTGAACAAGCGAAACAAGCTATCAATAAGCAAGAATTAATGCCTGGGCGAATAATTCGGGTTAGAAAGATGAAAGAACAAGTAGAAGACGGAGATATTTTGGCAGTAGCTGCTGCTATGAATATTATCGGTGCTTCCTATGTTGAAACATTAGATACTAAAGGAACAGACGGTTCTAATGTGCATTTAGGTGGCCCTGAAACAATTACTGGTTATTTTGGAGGGGTAGGACAGCCAAATCATTATCCTATTAAATGGTTGGATGAATTTCTCTATTATTATACCACTTATGGGGTTCGACAAGTTCTAAATGTAAATCCTGGAACCGTTTTACTGGGATATTTTCTCCATAAAATCGGAGTAGATATAGAGTTTAAAATATCTGTTTATATGGGAAATGATAATCCATACAGCGTATTGTGGACTTTAATGACTGCAAAATTATTCAGTCGTGACGATAATACGACCTCATTAATTGGGTTTAATTTTTCAAATTCGGTCAATAATGAAACCATCGAATTGAGCGCAATTCCTCGGAAAGCGTTTGGATTTGAAGATGTAGTGCGGTTTGAACATCATATTACCGAAACCTACAAATCGATTGTTCGCCAACCTTATAATCGTCGGGATGAATTAATAGAAGTAGCAGCCAAAGTCAAAAACATCAGTGCCAAGCATGAAGGTGCCGATCCAGAACTTGATGAAATTCGCGAACATCCTTCGGATATTTTAGATTATTTTATGGACAAAGAGGATGTAATTAAACAGAACTTAATGGATAAATTATTACGCAACTATTTAGATAAACACGATGCAATAACTAAAACTGCGAACGCCTTGATTAAAAATCATATTCCAGTTATTCCTGCCAGAAATCTGCATTAAATTGCTTTTTTCTTTTCTTTATCTTTTTTCGATAAATTCTTAATCCGATTTGTATTATTGGTGAATGAGATATTCAATGCGGAAAGATTATTTCCTTTTAGGGTTAGGGTTTCGCGTAATAATGCTCTTTTTCTTTATTCAATTAAATGAAACCAACCACTACAATGATGCCTCCCTAATTATTTACAAAGGCTTCTTGCATATTTTAAATGGTGAGAACCCTTATTCATTTATCTATGAACTTCCATGGGGAACTGGAACATTTTACCAGCCATTAAACTACGGGCCGCTGGTTTTCATTCTTTTCCTTCCAGCCATGTTTATTCCTATTTGGTATCATGATTTATGGATTGGAATGGCAATAATGATTAATCTTTATAGTTTTGGGATTGCTGAGATCCTCTCAAACATGGGCTCTCGAGACGCTGAATTTCAATCAAAGATTCCTAATTCTAATCCCGATAAGGATGTATTTAGTAATAAATTGTCAAGTTTGTTATATTACGGTGGAATTCTTTTCTGGTTGGTACCCTTCGGCACAACCGTAATTTCCGTCTTCATTTATGCACCAATTTTTCTCACTACATTAGCTTTTATATATCGGAAAAATCCCATTCTTTCCGGATTCTTTTTAATGATCGGTGCGCTAACTTATCAGTTAGTTCTTCTGCTAGTTCCTATCTTTGGTATATATTATTTAAAACAGAATTGGTCTGCTACTTTTAAATTTGTGCTTGGGTGCATTCCTGCATTGATTGTTTTATGTTTCTTTATTTTTTGGCAGTATCCTGCAGGAACAATTGATAACCTTTTTCTTTATACTTCAAGAATGCCTTATATAAAATGTGAAACTTGTGGAAGTGATCTAGATCGTTTTTCTTTCTTTTCTATTCCCCATTTGCTCTATATCTGGAGCAATGGCAACATTCAAGTCGGGAATTATTTTCGCCTGGGTGTTGTGGTAATTTTAGGAATATATTGCCTATTGTTGCTCTTTCAAAAAAAAGAATCGAAGGAAATGGCCGTTTCAATTATCAGATATCAAATCCTTTCCGTAATTCTTTTTACTCTAACCACGAATTATGGACAAATGCATTATTTATTTTTCACCATAATTCCAATATTCTTTTTGCTTCAATATAAAAAACCGAATTGGTCGAAAAGCAAATCAATTAATCCCGAAGCCCCCAGAAGGATATCCGATCTTTCCGATGAAAAAATTGCCCTTTCATTGATATCAAAGACGATAATAAGCATTGTAATTCTTTTTTTTGCATTATTTGGGCTCCATTTTGGTATTCCGGGTTATTTTTTAGAGTTTCAAATTGTTAGTTATCAATATCATGGTTGGGTAAAATGGGTTATTTTTATTGTAGCTGTTCTAATGATATTGATTGGTATCATAACCATAATTTATCGGCGTTCAAAGCCATCATCTCAAAATCAAAAATCAGTTATTCCAGGAATGAAATAGAAAATGGTAATTGAAATCTCAGAAGAATCTATAAAACATGCACAAATTACATTTTCACTTATAATAATTAATGTTTTGTCATTCATCATAGTAAATCTCATTTTAGGGACTACTTGGGTTCTTTTTTTTGCTCAATCTAATCATCTGATAATCCACGGGAAAGAAATTTGGGGGCTTATCACTTCAATTTTTATGCATGCAGATGTTGCTCATTTAATTTTTAATATGATATCCTTATTTCTATTCGGTGTATTTGTGGAAAATAACTATACCAAAGTTCAATTTATCTTAATTTACATTGGTTCAGGCTTGGTGGGCTCTCTTTTTTCATTATTGTATTATATTTTGATTTCTCAAGGGATTTACTATCCAGTTTATGGATTGGGAAGTTCTGGTGCAATTTACGGCTTGATGGCTGCAACTTTTGTGAAAATTCCCCGTTCCAATAAGTATATGTATATTTATGGAATAATATTTGTGGGATATCAGTTATTAACCTCTTTGAATAATTGGGCTCACATATTCGGTTTTGTGGCTGGTTTTGCAATTGCTCGACTTATAAAACACCAGGTTGAACATCAATCACGGCAAAATTTAAAATATTCAAAAGAATCTGAAAAAATAGCTCTGGAAAAGAGTATTTTTAATCGATTTTGCAGATTATTGCAGATCGAAAATCCAATGTTATTAACCCAAATGGCAGAATATTTACAAATAGATGAAATTGAATTGATGAAAAGACTGATAATTTGGAAGCAAAAACTGCCATTCACAATTCGGCATGATAGAATTTACATTCCGAATATGGATGAATTTCTTAGAGCTCTCGATCGGATTCCCTCTTAAACTATGGGATTTTATATACAATTATGGTATTAGAAAATCTTAAACCCCAAGTAGTTTGGGATATTTTTGAACAAGTATTTCTGGCAACTCCTCACGAGTCAAAACATGAAGAATTAATCCGGAAAAAAATAAAAGAATGGTTACAAACGAACGTCATTCCTTCTCACCCCGAAATTATAATAAACGAAGATAATATTGGGAATATTTTAATCCGTGTTCCTGCCACGCCCGGTTATGAAGAAGTTCCTTCACTCCTTCTACAAGGACATATGGATATGGTTTGTGTGGCTAATGAACCATTTGATTTTCAGAAAGATCCCATTACTCCAGAAATTGAAACTAATGGAGATTGGGTTACAGCAAAAGGAACATCTCTAGGGGCCGACAATGGTATTGGTGTGTCAATGGCATTAGCCCTTTTAGTTGATCCCGAATTTCCACCTCATGGACCTTTGGAAATTTTAATTACGGTTGATGAAGAGACCGGTTTAACCGGTGCATTTGAACTTGATGTCGATAAACTTCAAATTCAAAGCCGTTTACTGATAAACGTGGATTCTGAAGAACTTGGGATGATTACAGTTGGATCTGCTGGTGGAGGAGATTCATTGATGGAAAAAGCCCTATATCGTTTTTCAGATTATTCCAATTATTCTACATTTTATCAATTAGAAGTGAGTGGATTGCTCGGAGGTCATTCTGGTGGAGATATTCACCTACCTCGTGCGAATGCGAATAAATTAATTGCCAGAATAATGAGTAAACTCACAATTGCGAAAATTCCAATCGTTATTTCTGATTGGAAAGGTGGCACAAAACATAATGCAATTCCACGTAAATCAATTATTTCATTTGGATTTCCGGCTGAAAATAAGGCTGAAGTTGATTCACTTATCGAAAGAGAGCGGGCAGCCATATTGTCATACTATCATAAAGGAGAAAACCCATTTGAACCAGATCTGAAAATTGAAATCACCCCAACAAAGCCTGCATCATATTTTTCCCTTGAAGAAAGTCGATTGATTATTTCAACTGGAAATATTATTCCAAGCAGAGCAATCGTGCCTTCTCCGACTATTTCTGGGCTAACAGAAACATCGAATAATTTTGCCATAGTAGTATCTAGCGATACTGGAATACTTTTTCATTTATCCAGCCGTAGCTCCGTGCAAGCAGAATTAGAATGGCTAAGAGATCAATTGGAACAATTAGCCTATACTGCAGACTGGAAATACAATCGTGAAGATGCCTATCCAGGTTGGAATCCAGATCTCGAAAGTCCATTTTTGGCTTATGTGAGAAGGGTTTATGGTGAAGAAATTAATCGGGAAGTGGAAGTTGGTGCCGTTCATGGGGGTTTGGAAACCGGACTAATTGGAGACAAGATTCCTGGAATTGAAATGGTATCGATTGGACCAGATATTCAAAATCCTCATTCTCCAGATGAGCGTGTGAATATTTCCAGTGTGGAGAAGATGTATTCCATTTTAAAGCGTCTCATTCGCGATTTGAATCGATACCATGCATAAGTGTGCAAGCGAATCATAATATTTTATGGTTTCACGATGGGATCATTTTCTTGAACATAGGATTTTACCGAATTCGAGCTATTGGTTGAATAATATTTTACCAATAAAGGTAAAATCACCGCTGCAAAAAATATGCTAAAAATTAAAAGCAGTGTTTGCATCGGGCTTAATCCAAACAACCTAAATCTATCCAAAGCAAGGCCTATAAGTAGAGCTAAACCGCTATATATCAAATTCAGTGCAAAATTTATGATTGAAAGAACGGTTGCTCTCTTATCTGAAGGAATATGATCATTGGTATATTTATCCATTACACTCCAAGTATAATCACGCGTGAAGAACAGCAGAAATAAGAAGAGTACACCTATAGGTCTTAATATTAATGCCATTAGCAGGAACATCGCGGCGAAAATTCCTACAATTAAGAAAAAAGAACCTTTCTCTCCAATTTTTTGCTCTATCTTATAACGTAAAGGGCCAAAAAATCCGATTAAACCTCTGGTACAAGCAAAAATTACCCCAAAATATATAACTGGAACCATAGATTGCCTTAAATAAGGCTGTTCCATTATATTGACAAATATCATAGGGATCATCAACACTAGAATATTCACAATTAGAAGAAATCGTACTTTTTTTGTTTTCCAAGTAAAAGAGAGTGAATGGGTGATCAGTTCAATTTGGCCGGTGATAGTTTTAGGTGATTCCGATTCTGTAGGCTCCTTCATACTGAAAATAAAAGCCGCAGCAATCAAACTCGCAATTCCATGGGCATATAACGGGAGCGAAATATTAATTGTATAAAGAAAACCGCCTGAAATAGAAGCAATAATAATAGAGAATGCTCCAAAGATATCCTTTCTTCCCAAATACTTTAGATACAATGATTCTTGTTTTAACTCTTTTAAAGTATCATAAAATAATGCCTTTTCAGCACCAGAAATCAAAGAATCACTCAATCCCATCATAATTCCAGCAAAAAAATACACCCAAAAATGAGTTGAGATGCCTGTCAATATTAAACTTAAACCCCATATGGTAAATCCTAATCCCACTGAGAGTTTACGACCGAAAATATCTGCGAAAGCGCCACTGGGGATATCAGTTAAAATTACAACCACTGCGATAATCGCTTCAATAGATCCCATTTGGAAAAAAGTAATTCCACGATCAAGGTAATATAGGACCGCAATTGGCATAGATATCCATAAATTTCTGAAAATTGTGGCTAAATAATATAAAGGGATATTCTTCTTTAGTTGCTTTGCCATGTGCAAATTTTTTTTCATAATAGAAATAAAAAACGATTTAATTTTAAGTTCTTATAATTTTGAAAATATATTTCCACGATGTACTGAAAATCAAATATTTTAAGCTAAGTGGTTGATATTAATCAATTATGTTCCAATTTTAGAAGCAAAAATGATTATTTTTTAATAGAATGGTTTCTGAATTTTCATGATCAGCGGTGACAAAAAAGGGCGAGCAAATTAAAGAACAAATACTTCGATATTTAGAACGGAACCCAGACGGATTGCGTATCGGACAACTTACAAATCTATTAGGTGTTTCTCGAAATTCTGTCTATCGATACGTTCAAGAATTAGAAGAAAATGGGAAAATTAAAAAACATCATCCGAAAATTTGGCGGCTCACTAAACCTTTCAAGCCTCAAACTATTCTTGGATATCAATACCAGGCATTGCTTCAAGGATTACGCCGCATCGGAGGCGAAATGTGGGATATAAAAACGGAAAATGGGCGAAATAATTTTAAAAATTTGGGAAAATACATTTCTCCTCGGATGAAAGAATCTTCTAAGTTGGATTTAGAACGTCTTAGGCAAAAAACCCATTATCTTCAAGATATTATTGAATATGGAATGAAATTAGTCGAAGAAGCCAGCTCGGTAGAACCTTTTAAGACTTCCTTTTCTCTTGATGATAATGGATTTCCCAACGAAAACACAAACATAGCTGCTATAGTTAGTTTTCACGGAGGATATGTTCAGACATCAAAAGTGAAAGGAAATGGATTCGCTCATTATTATATCATAGCTGGAATTATTGAAGCCAATATGGAGCAGATAATTCCTACAATTTATGGGGGAAGAGTAGTGGTCGATGTTATTAAAATGGATGAGGAAAACCAGAATGTGGAGTTGGGATTGTTTGTTTATTTTGATAAGGAGACACCTTTTATCGATCCTTACTCTAAACGCCGAATTCCTCATCCGCAGCGAGAAATAAGGATCCATGGGCATTATTAATGAAATTTACATTAAAAAAGGAAGAGAAATGTTGGTAAAAGGGAAAAAAAGGGTGGAAAATTGTGTGAGTTCTTCCACCTTAAGGATGTGTGATGGTTAACTTCTAATTTCTAAATTGGTTAAAATTATTTCTATTCTTAATTTGATTTTTATACATTTGAAAATGCACACTATAATCATCTTCTCTGAATATTATCCAATATTAGATAAATATTTGAAAAAATGCCAGAATAAGATAATAAGCAAGAAAAAAAGATAAAATTAGATGAAAAAAAATTACCGAAAAAATCGCAAAGGATTAAATAAATAGCGACATATTTGACCGATCGGAGGCTCCAAGCATGGTAGCCACTCCGCCGATCTCCACTCCATCAATCAATTCCTCTTTCTTTATGCCCATCAAGTCCATGGTCATTTGGCAAGCAATCAGTTTCACGCCGTTTTTCTGCGCCGAGTCAATTAATTCCTGTAGTGAAGCCATGTTATAAGATTTCATTAATTTTTTAATCAATTTAGTTCCCAAGCCGCCCATGTTCATTTTTGAAATGGTTAGTCTCTCTGTTCCTCGAGGCATCATCTTCCCAAACAAACGTCCGATGAATGATTTCTTTACTCGGACTTTTTTAGGTTTACGCAATATATTCAAACCCCAGAAGGTGAAAAACATATTAACCTCTTTTCCCATGGCTACTGCTCCGTTGGCAATAATAAACGAAGCAATGGCTTTATCCAAATCGCTACTGAAAACAATCATGTTTTTTCCATCAGGAAGATTGAAACCGGTTGGGGAAACCGCAGATTTTTGCTTGGGAATTTCTTTTTTAAGGTAGGCAACAATGGTACCTTTCTCTCGTTCAATTTTCAGCAATTTATTTTGAGTAGATTCTGCCCATGTCTGTACATCGTTGTAAAATCCTGGATCGGTGGCAGTTACCTTCAAGACTTCTCCAAAATTGAGGCTTTTGATATGTTTAGAAACTTGCATTATAGGTCCTGGACAGGCTAAACCACATGCATCAATTTCGATAGCTGCCTGAGAATCGGGAGCTTTTTCCACACTTAATTTACTTTGGGCTGCATGGATAACATCATTCACTCGAATGCTTAAATCATCGAAAATTCCTTCATTTGTCTGCTTCTCTTTTATAATTGTATATGCTTTGTATCCACCGCTTAAATTTTTAACTTTAAATCCATTTTGTACCAATACTCGTTCGGCATAATACCCGCGTTGACCGGCTTGGCAGAATAACCAAATCTCTTTTGAGTTATCCAGCTCTTCTAACCGTTCTCTTAGTTGATCCAGCGGAATATGAACGGATTTGGGAATTGTTCCCAGTTTAACTTCTTCATCAGTTCTTACGTCTAAAAGCATTATCTTTTTAAAGTCAATTGAATCAACATCCTTTGGGTAAAATATTTCCATGTCCCCCTTCAAAATATTGGATGCCACGAACCCTGCAATATTTACAGGATCTTTAGCACTTGAGTAGGGTGGTGCATAAGCAAGTTCTAATCCTTCCAAATCAAAGACTGTGAGACCCGCTCGGAGTGCAGTGGCAAGAACATCAATCCTTTTATCAACACCTTCGTAACCAACAATCTGTGCTCCAAGAATTTTACCTTCATCCGGGGAAAACAGAAGTTTAATGGCCATAGGAATGGCATTCGGGTAATAGCCCGCATGGGAGGAGTTCTGGGTAAAAGATTTTACATATGGAATATTCAAACGCTTTAAGGTTTTTTCATTACTACCCGTGGTGGCTATAGTGAGATCGAAAATTTTGGCTATTGAAGTACCTTGGGTTCCCTTATACTGTTCTTTTCTACCTACAATGTTATTTGCAGCAATTCTTCCTTGCTTATTGGCTGGTCCTGCTAAAGGAATGAGTGATTTATTACCGGTTACGAAATCTTTAACTTCAATAGCGTCTCCTATGGCATAAATGTCTGGATCAGATGTTTGTAAATATTCATTCACCAAGATTCCATCACGCTCACCGATTTTCAATCCTGCTTCTTCCGCTAATTTTTTTTCGGGTTTCACTCCTATCCCCAAAATAACCATATTGCTCTCTAAGATTCTTCCACTCTGCAGTTGTACACGGATTTCGGTGTTTGAGATTCTTTCAAAGGATTTTACTCCATCAGAAAGATAAAGCTCTACATTATGCTGCTTCAAGTGTTGGTGAACATAGGCGGCCATTTCAGGATCTAAAGGCGTCATAACTTGAGGTGCAAGTTCATTTACAGTGACTTTTAACCCCGCAAGTGATAAATTTTCGGCCATTTCCAAACCGATAAAACCACCGCCTATTACAGTAACATGAATTGGATGATAATTTTCAATGAAATTCTTAATCGCTCTCATATCTGGAATATTCCGCAACGTAAAAATATTGGAAGCATTAATGCCCGGAATGGGAGGGCGTAATGGCTGAGCACCTGGGCTTAGTATTAATTTATCGTATTTTTCTTCATATTCATTATTATTGGTCAGATCTTTTAATATAACCACCTTATCTTGAGGTTTGATCTGAATCGCTTCAGTTTTAATTCGGACATCGATGTTGAAGTTATTTCGCAAATTTTCAGGGGTTTCAACCAATAACTTAGATTCATCTTTAATTACCTCTCCAATGTGGTAAGGTAAACCACAATTAGCAAAGGAAATATATTCTCCTCTTTCAATCATGATAATATTGGCGTGTTCATCCATACGACGCAAGCGGACTGCAGCCGAGGCACCACCTGCAACACCACCAATAACAATATAAGTCAAGTTAGACATGTTGTTTCCTCCATTTGAACATAAAGTTCATAATTACATTAATGAAACCTTTATAAAAGGTATTGTGATTCTGGTGCACAACTAAAACTCAAATTCCATTTACTTCTCATAATTGTCAGTATTGAACATAATTTCGAAGAAAATGTTAGAAATTGCACTTTTTTGAAATAAATTTGATCAAAATTAAAAAAAAAATTTCAATATTTTCAATATTTTTGTCAATTCGCTTTTATCCCCTTATATATGCTCCGGCACATCCTAAAACTTCTGCATTTTTTCGCTTCATCATTTTAATCAATTCATCCCTGGCTGGACCCAAATATTTCCGTGGATCAAAGACCTTCGGTTGCTCCTTTAAAATTTTGCGAATCATAGCCGTCATTACCAATCGACCATCAGAATCTATATTTACTTTCGCCACGCCATGTTTGGTTGCTTCACGAATTTGATCTTCCCGAACTCCGAAAGCTTTTTCTAGATTTCCACCGTTTTCATTGATAATTTTAACATATTCTTGTAGCACAGAAGACGAACCATGCAAAACAATTGGATATTTGCGACCTAATTTTTGCCTGATATCTTTCAAAATATCAATTCGGAGAGGTGGTACGTCTTCTAATCTGTCTACCTTAAATTTATACGCTCCATGAGAGGTTCCAATTGAAATAGCAAGAGAATCGCATCCAGTTCGAGTTACAAAATCAACTACTTGATCAGGGTCTGTATATGTACTTTTTTCGGCTTGCACTTCATCTTCTATGCCGGCTAACACCCCTAGTTCCGCTTCCACCGAAACTCCGCGAGCATGGGCGTATTCCACCACTTTCTGGGTTACTTTAATATTCTCTTCGTATGGTAAGGAAGATCCATCAAACATTACACTGGAAAAACCCGAGTCGATGCATGCTTTACATATTTCAAAATTTCCACCGTGATCTAAATGTAATGCAATGGGAATATCTGATTTCAATTCTTCTCTAACCATTTTTACCGCACCTTGTGCCATATACGTAAGCATGGTGCTGTTGGCATAAGTACGGGCACCTTTAGATACTTGTAAAATTACGGGGGAACCTGTTTCTGCACAAGCAGTAACAATTGCTTGGAGTTGTTCCATGTTATTGAAATTGTATCCCGGAACAGCAAAACCTTCATCTAATGCTTTATCAAACATGGCTTTAGTGTTTGATAAACCCAATTCTTCGTATTTATAAGGCATAGTATAATTTATAAGGAATAGTCCAATTTGAATTCTAGGGCTATGCCTTATTAAGCCTATCATAAAGCCAAGGATATGAATCTTCTTGTCGAAAATAAAAAAGATGGGAATCACAATCGCAATCTGAACTCCCAAATTTCAGAACGGTGTTATCTGCATGTTCAAGCAAGATATTTGCTAAAACGCATTCATATCGATCCTTTGATGGTATAAGATAAATTTTCTTTATTACTAAAATTGGTAGACTTAGTGCAAGCAGATAATCAATATGCCAGTGAATTTTTTTTTGATAACTTGGTTTCACATGCCGAAGAACGCGTGAGTATAGATTTCCATTCATTGCAGAGCCAACATACATGTATTCACCTTGTTTGAATTCAATATCATCTAATGCTCCAACACTTACGATTTGAGTTTCTCTCAACCGAAATGAGAGGAGATATGTTCCTGAAATTCGTGGGAAAATTTTTTTCTTCATAATAATTCATCAGTGACAAATATTTCGATTCGGATTATTTCTTCTTACTTCAAGGGTATCTCTTGTATTAATGAAAATGTCAATTCTAATAATCTTTTACTCCAAATCTGGGTGAAATTCTCGCAGTTATTATAGATGATGCTATCTTAATCATTGGAGGTGAACTTTTAAAATGCTCACAAAACCACAGCAAGCAACTCGCAATACTGCTTCTTTCAAAGAGGATAAAGAAATTCTTGAAAATTTGGCCAGTTATGTGGAAAATTTTGAAAATTTCCAGTCAGGTAAAGAACTTAAAAAAGCGAAAAAAGAAAAATTAGAAAGGAAGAATGCATTGAAGAATATAGAGAAGTTTTCTCCCAACCAACTCCAAAAATTATCAAAACCAGAGTTGGTTAAGTTAATTTTTCAAGCTAATTGCCAATTCGTAGATAACTTCTTCCGTAAAGATTATTACGATAATCTTATAAAATTATCAAGGGAAAAATTAAAGAATATGGTCATTAATATTAAGCGACAAGCAGAATATCTCCTTTTGTGATTGAAAAAATAAAATTGCTTTATATCTTTTTAGTTGTAGAAAATTCTGCTTATATTTCTCCATTATGGGCAATGACACACCATTTGCCCATTTTTTTATAAAATATCTTTGATGATGTTCTTCTACGAGATACAATTTACGTAAGATATTTGTTTTAAATCAAAAATTAAGTAAGAGGTCTGATCCTGATTTTATAATCATTATAAATAAAAAAATCACGAGCTGAAGTAGAAAAAAGCTTTAATTATGATACAAGGCCTAATTCAAATTTTTGCGCGCTACATTTGCAGCGATCAAAATTGGATCCCATACAGGAGCAAAAGGTGGGGCGTAACTTAAATCCAAACGCTGTATATCATCTA
The DNA here is from genome assembly GCA_964426185.1 of uncultured archaeon. Taxonomy (GTDB): domain Archaea; phylum Asgardarchaeota; class Lokiarchaeia; order Sigyniarchaeales; family Promethearchaeaceae; genus Harpocratesius. The sequence goes on from CAYRPF010000021.1 coordinate 33,926, forward strand.
TCTTCATTTTTGCCGCTAAAGCTGTAGCGAAAACATCTATTTTTTTGGCTCCTAAAGTGCTTGGAGCGGTAATTTCTGCACCTAATAACAGATGGGAAACTTTATCATAAATCAGCATTATCGACATTTTTTGAACATTAGGATAATAATGGGCGATTTCATTATTGACAATCAGTGTGCTTCCAGTATTATACCCTGCTTTTTTAGCTTGGATTTCTGAAAGACCAGTTCTTGCACAATATAGGTCAAAAACCTTAAAGATTGATGTTCCTACTATTCCGGGAAAAGGATCTGGATTTTTTCCCGCGATATGTTCACCTGCAAGTCGTCCTTGTTTATTTGCGATTGGAGCTAAGGGAAGATAGACATTTGAATTTAATAAGGTATGAAAAGATGTTGCACAATCTCCCGCTGCATATACTTGCGGGATGTTTGTTCGGCAGTATTCATCAATAACGATGGCACCATTTGGTAGCATTTCTAATTCTGAATTATGGAATATATCCGTGGCGGGTAAAACACCAATCGATAACTGAACAGCATCTGTTAAAATAACTTCTCCATTATTGAGAGTTAATTTTAGTTGTGTTTCAGAATGTTCTTCAATCTTTTGGACTCGAACTTTTATTTTCATGTTAATATGGTGTTTTTCCAATTCCTTTTGAATGAATTCTTGACTTTTTGAATCAAAATTCAATCGTGGTCCTATTAATGTAATATTCTTAACTCCTTGGGCTTCATAAGCTTCCAACATTTCTAACCCAATATATCCACTTCCGATTACAACTACATTCTCAATTGGAGTCGTTGTTAAGAAATTTTTTAACTTCTTAGCATGGTCCAAAGTATGAACGCGAAAAACTCGAGGATGATTTAATAATTCTTTGGGGATGTGAACTTTTTCAATATTTGATTTTCCTCCCACTGCAATTACTAAATAATCATATTTTTTAACGAATGATTGCTGTGTTTTAACATTTAAGATAGTAACTTCTTTCTGAGAAAAATTTACACTGGTTACTTCATGAAAGAGGTTAACCGGGATTTTTCTTTTCTTCTCTAAAATTTCAGGTGTCAATGTCATTAATTTATCAAGAACTTTGACTTCATCTGCTACAAAGTATGGAATTCCGCAAGACCCATAAGAAATATATTCTCCTTTCTCGTAAACATCAATATTCCAATCAGGATGTGTTTTTCGAATAGCACTAGCAGCGCTGAGTCCTGCAGGATTACCACCAATTACGATTATTTGCATAATTTTCAACTCGTTTTTTTGTTACCTAAAAAAGAACATGTCTATTATTGATTAATTTTCACCCTATAGTCATTTATAATTTTAGTTTTAACCGAGTTGGCTAAGGGACATCGTTTTTCAGCAATTTCTAAAATTCTTTGTGCTTTCTTTGGATTGCTCCCCGCCGGTATGGTTAAAGTTATTGTCTGGTGAATTTCCGTCATCATTTTGACATCGTCCACTACATCCATTATACCTTCTGTTTGAATCTCTAAATTATCGTATCGAAAATTGGAATTGGATGCAACTACACTAAATGTGGTGAAAAGACACCCCGAAAGAGCTCCCAAATAAAGATCTTCCGGTGTGTGATAGATTTCTAATCCTTCATCATTTTTTGGGCCATTATATCCTATTGGAAGTTGTATTGTTATAGGTTGAAGATCATTTCTAACATATATTGTGTTTACTCGATTCAACACGTTCTCAGAGGGTTGATCCGTTATATTCTGATGCATTGTAATATGAAATTTCATAAATCATCGGGAAGCGAAAGGTGCACACCATTTAAGAAAATTACTTTTACAAGTTAAAATTGAAAATGGTTAGAATCCCAATATTTTTATCGTTATATTTAGATTTCTCGAACAAATAGAATAAATGAACAAAAAATTTTAATAAAATGCACATATTTCTTATTCGATTTCATTATGGGCTTTGACTATGCGAATGATCCAAAAGAAACCTATCCTATTATCAAATGGGATATTATTGTAAATATCTTGTTCTTCTCTGCTTGGATGTGGTTTAAAGGTAATTTAATTTTCCAAATTGTGGCTGTTTTCCTCTTTTTACAAGCTTATATTGTTTCATACTATATATTTCACTATTATAAGTACGATATTCCAATAGTCTTAGTTTTAATCAGTATTTTTCTATGGCTTATTTTTTTTGTATTAAATTCTCTACTTGGAGAAGTGTATAACGCATTTCTTTTTATTTGTATTGCATTTACTATTTATGCGGTGTTTAGTTTTGTTATTCGCAGTAAGAATTATAAAGCCTATCTTAAAGCCAATGGTCCACAACCTTGTCCTATTTGTGGAATGGAAAAATGGGAGCATGTGTTTCATTTAGGTCAAGATATGTGTAGAGATTGTTTTGAAAAGCGAGCATTATCTCAAGTTTATTACCATGATTCATTAATTTTTCAATGGGACTATGATGTATTAATGTTTATTGAAAAAGAATTGGGGAAGGAAATTCCTGCTTTAGATCCGGTTTTAAATTATACAAACCCGACACAAATTAATCCCGATGAATTATTCGGATTTGTGTTAGAAGATCGAAATATCACCCGCCTTTACTTGAATAATCAGAAACTCAGACATCTTCCTCCATTTATTGGTCTTCTTATTGATTTGAGGGAACTTCACTTAAAAAATAATAAATTAGCTTCTCTACCTTCTTCAATATTTGATTTGGTCCGCTTAAGATTACTTGATTATCGTCAAAACCCAATCAAATTTCGAACAGGTGAAATCGAACGAGCTTTGTTAAATCTCATGAAGCGGGGTTGTGAAATTTTAGAAGATTAATTATTTGTTGCTCTAAAATAAGGAAAGATTAAAAAAATTATTGCTTTGCTTGGTTTGCTACTTTTTTAGTTGCTTTTTCAATCTCTGCTTGATCACCTAAATAATAATGGCGAATTGGGTGTAAATTTTCATTCAATTCATAAACCAATGGAAATCCAGTAGGAATGTTGAGATGTGGAATTTTTTCTTCACTAACATTATCTAAATACTTAACAATTGCCCTTAGACTATTTCCATGGGCAACAATTATCAATTTTTTATTTTTTTTGATTTCTGGCACTATCACATCATTCCAATATGGTAAAACTCGCGCAACCACATCTTTCAAACATTCAGTAGCTGGAAGATTTTCCTTTGGAACATCAGCATACTTCGATTCATGGATGGGATGTCGTTTATCATCAAAATCTAATGGTGGTGGAGGCACATCGTAACTCCGTCGCCAGATGAAAACTTGATCTTGACCATGCTTCTTAGCAGTTTCAGATTTATTCAATCCTTGCAAAGCACCGTAATGTCGTTCATTTAATCTCCAGTGACGGATTACAGGAACCCACATCAAGTCTAATTCATCCATAACTAACCACATGGTTCTAATTGCGCGTTTAAGGACCGAAGTGAACATAATATCGAAAGTGAACCCAGCTTCTTTTAAAAGATTTCCAGCCCGTTTAGCTTCCTCGTATCCATTGGTCGATAAATCAACATCAGTCCACCCAGTAAATTTATTTTCCAAATTCCAAGTTGACTCTCCATGTCGCAAGAAAACAATTTTATACATTGTAAATCCAAATAAAAAAAGGAATTAAAGGGCTATAATTTTTATCTTCACACATTTATTGAAGTAATTTCAGAATACAATTTTTTTTTCTAGAACCACAAAATTTTTCAATTATATAGGTTAACTTATCCTATAGATGGAAACTAAAAAAGTTAAAGATCATGAAACACAAATTCAATATTCAAGTGATTCTCTAGTTCGTGATGATTTCCATAAGCGTGAAGATATAAAAAATAAGATTTTTTCCCTATCTGAGCGGAATCTTTTTTCTATTTTAGTTTTTTTCTATCTTGGATGGATATTTATAAGCGCATTTTTATTTGCACATCCGCTGATACTATTAAGTTTTCTTCTAATTCTCTTAATCTTTGTAAAAATAATGCGAATTGGTAGAAAAGTGGCTTGGGTCAGTAAAATGATCGCATATATTGCCGTTTTCATGCTGATAATCAATGTATTATTGAATCCATTTGGCGATCATTTAGTTTTACTTATTTGGCAACCGAATAAATTCCTTCCTGAAATGAATATCACAATTGAAAACTTGATTGGATCCTTCATAAATATCCTAAGGTTGACGATAGTAATCTATTCCTTTGCAATATTCAATATTTTAGTCAATAATGATGATCTACTTCGCATTCTGCTGAAATTTAGATTCCCACCTAAATTAATAATTTTGATAACTCTTTCTCTGAAATTTTTTCCCCTAATGACCAGAGATTATGAGCATTTATATGAGATATCTAAACTAAATGCAAGATCTGAAGAATATAACTATAAATCTAAACGTGCAAAGATAAATCTTCAAGGTGAATTATTACTTCCCTTACTTACTAATTCCTTAGAACGCTCTATTCAAGTGGCTCAAGCCTTGGATATACGGGCTTTTGGATTTTCTAAAAATAGGACTAGTTTTATCAAATTTCGAGTAAATAAATGGGATATCTTAGTAATATTTGGTATAATTATTCAAATATCTACTACATTTTATTTTCTTATCGATAATTGGGAGAATTACCCTATCTATCCAAATTATTTAACAAATCTTATTTCTATTGAAATTGGTATAATATCTATTGCATTTTCTCTGCTAAACTTGCTGATAGTATTTTCTTTTACAAAATCCAGGAGGGATTCGAATTGATAGAAATCCAAGATTTCTCATTTAAATACAATAATTGCGAATCCACCATCTTGAATCATTTAAATATTACAATCAAGCCAGGAGAATTTATTTTAGTTTTAGGTTCTTCAGGTAGTGGAAAATCTACACTACTTCGTGCCTTAAATGGATTAATTCCACATTTTTTCGGAGGAATTTATGAAGGAGAAATAATTATTAATGGGAAAAATCCAGGAATAATTCCCCCCCATAAGCTTGCAAAAGAGGTTGGATTTCTATTTCAAAATCCGGAAAATCAGATTCTCATGGATAAAGTTTATTCTGAATTAATATTCGGATTAGAAAATCTGGAGATACCTAGAAATGAAATAATTTCCCGGTTAGAAGATGCCGTATCCGTGTATAATTTGGAGCCTTTAATGGATAAGATTACATTTACTTTGTCCGGTGGTCAAAAACAGTTAGTTGCGTTAGCCTCGGTTTTATCTATGCAACCGAAAGTTCTTTTATTGGATGAACCGACATCGGAGCTGGATCCGTTTGCGCGTGAGAAATTCTTGAAATTTCTTGTAGAGCAGCAAAAATTGCACAATTTCACGATTATTATGGTAGAGCACAACATAGAAAATATTATCTCTTATGCAACTCGTATTATTTATTTAAACCGAGGAAAGATTGCTTTTGATGGTTTTCCCGAAGAATTTTTCAGGTTATTTTTCCAAAATCCGAGTATTCCCAAACCTCCAGTGCTTGAATTAGTCCATCGAATTAGGCAAATAGAAAGATTTAATTTAATAGATTTAGACAAAGAAGATCAATTTCTCCCCTTATCAGCACAAGACTTTGCCAGCCAATATAAAAATCTTAAACATTTAACCCCACTTCTTAAATTTATTGAGAAGACCTCAATCGATTCAGTAAATTCTTGTTTGGAGAATTCCAAATCAACTCCTATACTTGAAATTAAGAATTTAGCCTTTGCTTATGACCCAGATAACTTAGTGTTGTCAGATATCTCATTTTCATGTATGGAAGGCGATGTAATTTGTTTAATGGGTAGAAATGGTTGCGGAAAAACCACTCTGCTAAAAAATATAGCGGGAATCCTCCATCCAAATAACGGAAAAATATCTATGGGTCCCAAAAATGCATATGAAGAAAAGCAAAAAACTAATTATCATCCAATTGGATTTGTTTTTCAAAATCCGACAATGCAATTTTATCGAGATACCGTTTTTGAAGAATTAGATGCCCGGGTGCATAAATCTATTAAAAATAAAAGAAAAAGAGATGAAAAAATTAAACATATTCTGGAATTTTTTCACTTAAGCCAATATATCCGTCAATATCCAAGATTCCTTTCTTTAGGGGAACAACAGAGATTAGCTCTGGCTTGTGCGCTAATAAATGAACCTTCCATTCTTCTATTAGATGAACCCACCCATGGTATGGATTTTGAACAAAAAAATCGCCTTATTCACTACATTCAGAAAATTCAGAAAGAGAAGTGCACCGTTATAATTGCCACTCATGAAATTTCTTTGGTAACTTCACTTAAGTCTCGGGTTTTATACATGGATGAAAACACCATTAAATGGAAAGGTTTACCTCGAGAAATTCTACCTGAACGAACTCCTTTTAAAACTCAGATAAATATAGCCATGAATTTAATTTTTGAAAAGCAAACTCCGTTTTTGACGGTACAAGATGTAATGGAGGCAATAGAAAATTAAGAAATCCTATTATTTATTGGTTTTACTGGTAATTTATAGCGTTTTACTATTGATTTTTCCCGAACTAGTTACTTGGCAATTTATCGGTTTATCTTCTCCCCTTCTTGGTGTAATTTTAAACGTAATACTATATTTTTTTCTGATTCTGATTGGTATCTATTTCAGATTAGAGGAAACAGCATTAACCTCCAAAGAAATTACTTTAATCGCAATTTACAGTGCGTTTACGGCTGTAGCTCGTATTCCATTTGTAGCATTACCTAATGTACAACCTTGTTCATTTCTCATTTTTTCAGCAGGTATTGCCTTTGGACCATTAATAGGGTTTATGATCGGCGCGAATACTGCTGTAATATCAAATATGTTTTTAGGTCAG
>CAYRPF010000022.1:0-39612 GCA_964426185.1 uncultured archaeon
GCTTGAAATTCCTTCGGGGAGGGGGATAAAAATAGAACGAAACGATAAATTTAAAATTTTTTTAATTTTTTCGCAAAATACAGCAGAAGAAGGCGTCAGTATTGTGCAAATGGGGTGTTAATCTCCGAGTTTTAAGCATATCGTAACCAAATTCAAGATTTTCAACTTCTGAAAAACCAGGCACTCCAATATTTTCTTGGGGTTCAATGATCTCAACATTTTTAACATCTTTTACAACTTCAGCAATTAACATCTCATTTTCTTGATAGTGAAAAGAGCAAGTAGAATAAACTAAGGTTCCCCCTTTAGTGAGCAATTTTAAACCCGCTTTTAATAATTGTTTTTGTTGTTGGCGTAAACGTTGAATTTTAGAATCATTTTTCACCCGCTTGACAGAAGGGTCTTGTCTGATAATACCACTCCCAGTACATGGAGCATCAAGAAGAATTTTGTTGGGGCGGAATTTTCCCAATTGTTGAATGTAAAGTTTAGTTGCATCATAAGCAAAAACAATAGCATTTCTAACATCCATACGTCGGAGATTTGAAATTAAAGAGCTTAATCGTGAATGTTTTATATCGACTGCAACGATTTGGCCTTGATTTTGCATATATTGCGCAATTTGAGTTGTCTTACTTCCAGGTGCGGCACACATGTCCAAAACTTGATCTCCGGGTTTGGGATATAATAAATGCACTGGAATCATGGATCCCAAACTCTGAATATAATATAATCCTTTAAGATATTCATGCGTTGCCCCAAGTGTGTGTCGAGATTGACTTGAATCCACATGGAATGCATAATCTAGCCAATCTACGGGAGTTAGTTTAAAACCTTTCGCTTCTAAACGTGCTTTTAACTCTTTAGGTGTGATTTTAAGTGTATTGATTCTAATTGTTTCAGGTGCCGGCTGAGCAAACGCTTTCAACACCGTCACATAATCTTGTGGAAAATTTTTCATAATTTGCTTAACCATAAATGGAGAATATTCGAATCTTTCTGCAAGTGCGAGGATTTTATCAAGATCTTCAACCATAATTATTATCAACTCCCTTTTCGGAGATATTTGCCTCCATCGCTTAAATTTAATAAACTCAATTTGAAGTGAGGGGATCGACTATAGATATCGGTAGTTTTTATGCCTAAAACGGGCTTTTCAGTCCCTGCTTGTTTCACCATCAATAATGCCAAGCCTATATATTCTCCATGCTGATCTAAAACAAATGTAATTTTCTTCTTAACTAAATGTTCCGTTTCAGAAATAACCTCGTCCATTTCAATGTTTCGACCATAAAAAAAGGCTTTTTCACCTTCTTCGTCCAAAGAAACTGATTGTAAATCCTTTTTAATTTCAGGAAAATGCGAATTCACATAATCCCATAAGAAGCGACCTCCTTCAAATGAAAGAAAGAACTGCCTTTCAAAATGTGTTCGCGTTTGCTGACGTTTCATAAATCCCAAATAAATGCCCGCTGACATTATAGGGTAATTTTTGTTGAGCTGCTTGATCATTGGACTGATTTCACTCGGAACTAAAAATATTTCATATCTATTTCCTTCTGCTTGATAGAGAACAAATTGTCCTGAACGCGCTAAAGTATCATACAGTGTGGGAGATATGGTTTCAAAGTATTTATGAACGATTTGAACGTTAGTTGTATTGAGAGTGGTAAATTTTGGCTCACGAATACCTTTCGCCTTCTTATTTACTGATTTCTTTTTCACTTTAGAATTATGAACAGATCCTGGTTGAAACCGTGGAGATTTTGAATAATAAGATTTATGAAAAATTGGAGTAATTTCATCGTTGGTCTTTTTTATGATTTTTGGCAGACCTTTGACTCGTTTGGGCGATAATTTAACCTTTCTTTTTGTTTGAATATCAGAAGTTTCTTGAGGTTTATGGATTGATTGAGATCGGGAAGATGTTCGATCTGGCCGGGAAGTTCTTGAATATGTTTTGGAAGATGAGAGATGTTTATGAGCTGTTTGAGATCGAGAAGAAGTTCGATTTGGCTGAGAAGTTTTAGAATAAGATTTGGAAGATGAATGAGGGTTGTGGGATGTTTGAGATCGGGAAGATGTTCGATCTGGCGGGGAATTTCTTGAATATGATTTGGAAGATGAATGCGGTCTATGAGATGTAGTAGAATGAGATTTTGAAAATGTATGATGTTTGTTAAATGGCTTTTTTGAATTTCTGGATGTTTTTATAGGATCTGAATCTCTCTTTTTCCGCGAAAAATTTCTATGTTCTTTTGAAGATTTTCTCTCAGAAGAAGCTTTCTGATTCTTTCGAGTTTCATTCGCGGTTTTTCCATTTCCCATCTGTATCAAGATAGAAAGTAATGGCTTGCCAATTAACTTTTCGATTAGAATTTCCCCACCGAGATTTTATAGAAATCCTTATTGAGGTGTATTTTCTTTTTAAGATCTATGAAAATTTATTTGGTTCAACACGGAATCGCTTATACTAAAGCGCAACATCCAGATCGACCATTAACCAAGGATGGTATTTCAATTCTGCACAAAGTTGGTGGTTATTGCCAGAAACACTTTGATTTTTCTCTATTTGCCATTTTCCACAGCAGCAAATTACGTGCTCAGCAAACCGCAGAGATCTACGCCAACTATTTTACTCCCAAAGAAGGAGTTAAACCAGTAAAAGGACTCGATCCTCTGGATGATCCATCAATTTGGGCAAAAAACTTAACTCAACATCAAGAAAATATTATGCTCGTAGGGCATCTCCCGCATCTGGAGAAATTAGCGGGGCAATTGTTGAATGATTCAAATGAAACAGTTTCCTTTCACAATGGAGGAATTGTCTGTTTGGAGAAATACCCAGATAACCGATGGGTGGTTGATTTTGAAATTCATCCAACAGATGCCAATTAAATAATATAGGATAGGTGGTTTAGGATATAAGATAAAAGATATAAGAAAAAGAAAAAAGAAGAAAATTAATCTTCATCCAGAGGATAAATTGTTAGACCAGAAAGCAACTTGGGTTCAAACCAAGTACTTTTCGGAGGCATGACACCACCAGCACCCCCAATTATTTCGATATCATGGATATCTACTGGAAAAAGGTTAAAGAACACATCGTTGCCTTGTTTTTCTATGAACTCGCTCTGCATTAACTCCGGATTCTTATAATACTTTACTTCTCCCACAAAGAAGATATTTTTATCTTTGCGGATATCTTTAATTCCTAATATCTGTTCCAATACCCTATCTTGCAAAATGGCTACGTCCAAGGCGTCGCGGGGATTGCTGAAATTTTGATCTTTGACGGTGGCCTTCAACCATTGTCCCTTAACACAAATCGCTATTACATGTTTTTCTGTGGGATTAAAGGCTTTATCTGCTGGTTCAATTTCAAATACTTCTTCTAATTTCCGAATAAATTCTTCTTTTGGCATGGGTAACTTTCGAATAACTCGATTATAGGGTAGAATCCAGATTTGGTCATCAGAAGATACATAGGTCATAAGATATTGCCAAGCATGTTCGCTGTTTGGATCGGCTCCATTTGCGATTTGCATTTTGCGATATTCCGCTGCACTGGCGGCTCTATGATGTCCATCCGCAATAAAAATTTTACGTGTGGCAAATAATTCTTTTAGTTTATCAATTTTGGAAGGATCTGTTATTTGCCAGAGCAATTGGCGGTAACCTTTCATTTGAAAATCGAATTTTGGCTCCACATGTTTCATTTCTTCTATCAGTGCTTTAATTTCTGCATCTGCTTGAAATACATTCCAAACTAATCCTGTTGCAGCTTTAATTGTGGCAATATGCTTGGTGCGATCTTTCAAAGGTTTTTCCCGAGTATGCTCGTGCTTTACAATATTGCCATCTTCGTAATCTTGCAGTGAAACACCCAGTATTAAACCTTGCTGGCTGAATTCATGGGATTCTTGTCGGTAAAGGAAAATTGAGGGCTGATTGGATTTTTTAATCAATTGCTCTGATTTAAAGCGTTCATAGGCTTTTTTGGCATTTTGGTAAACTTCATCCCCTTCACCATTGGGTAGAATTAGATGGATTAATGAGCGGGGGTTTTTTTTAAGCTCGAGTTCCTCTTCTTTCTCGATGATGTCATAGGGATTGGTGCAGAATTCTTCCGGATAAGTGGGTAAATAAGGGGAAATTGGTGTTATCTTGACCATAGTACTTGTAATGAATGTTTAAATATATAAAAGTGTTGTCAAGATGTTAGTAAAAAATGGTAGCTCCTACCAGATTCGAACTGGTGTCAAGAGGGTCAGAGCCTCCCATGCTTGGCCACTACACTAAGGAGCTTAAAATTTTTGGAATTTTTGTTTTATATGAGAACTAGAAATTATTATTAAAATTAAAATTTTCTACTCTAGTAATACCCCGATTTCGGAGCATTTGAAAGACTATTCCACAGCTAATTTTAAAATGATCAAACTTGATCAAGAAAAAATAATCATTTCAGTTAAATACTCGAAAATTTGAAATTGGTCATCGTATTCTTCGTTAATATTCAAGATGTTGGAAGTAGAAGTTAAAATAAAGATTCGCGGGGAAGATGAAGTTCGGCGCAAGTTGAAAGAGTTAGGTGCAAAACCGTCAGTTCATCTTCATCATATTGACAAGTACTTTGATAGTCTGCATCCTAATAGAAGTTTCGCCCTTTCCGATGAGGCACTTCGATTGCGGATCTCAGAAGAATTTCCCATCGCTCAAAGAAATGCAGAAATGGGTTCAACCCCCCAAAATCATTATGCAAATATCGCTTCAGAAGCCATTAAAAGGATTGATTTGACCTATAAAGGGCCCAAAGAGTCGGGAGTGGTAAAAAGCAGGAAAGAAATTATCTGCAACTTGGATAATTCTGAGGCGATGGAGAAGATTCTTACTTCAATTGGTTTTTTTTTGCGTTGCATCATTGACAAGCATCGCGATGTTTTTAAAATCCAATATTCCAGTAGTATCGAGGTGCCTATTGAAGTGCTTGTTGATCACGTGGAAGGATTATCTGGTGCCTATTTAGAGGCCGAAATAATGGTTCCAAGCACTATGGAAGAAATAGATAAAACAAACAATGCAGTTATGGATAAAGATCGTGCCACCGAAATTCTACTGGATTTTATAGGTAAGCTGGGTTATTCAGCTTCCGATTCGATCACAAAATCCTATTTAGAAATGGTGTTAGAGAAAGAGTTAAATCATTGAAATAACCCTTAAAATAACATAAAAAATAACCATGAAAATATTGAATTTGTTAAAAGAAGTGTATGAAGAATGGAAAAAACTGAAAATTTAGAAGAAACAATATATAAGAAACTCGAAAAGCTTAGTGAACCTGAAAAAAAAGTAAAGCTACCGCAATTCTTTCAAGCGTTTCCAGAAGGTTATGGTGAAGGGGATAAATTTATCGGTGTTAGGGTTCCAAACGTACGAAAAATTGCCAAACAATATCAAAACATTGAATTGAATGATTTAATTCCACTAATAACAAACGAATTTCATGAGATCCGGCAGTGTGCTTTCATGATTCTCGTTAATAAAATGCAAAAGGCAAAAAAAGAAACCCAGCAAGAAGAAATTGTTCAATTTTATCAAAAATACATAGAATACTGCAATAATTGGGATTTGGTTGATGGTACAGCTCCGAATATTCTCGGGGTTTATTTAATAAATAAAAATAAGGATATTCTCTATAAATATGCTTGTAGTGGAGATTTATGGCTCCAAAGAATTGCGGTTCTCAGCACTTATTATTTTATCAAGGAGCGTAAATTTGATGATACATTGCAACTGGCGGAAATTTTGTTAGATAATCCCCACGATCTCATTCATAAAGCCGTGGGATGGATGCTGAGGGAGATAGGAAACCGACATCGACCTACTGAAGAAGCATTTCTGCTGCAAAATTATAAAAAAATGCCAAGAACCATGCTCCGATATTCAATTGAGAAATTTCCCCAAGAATTACGTCAACGCTATCTAAAAGGGCTTATTTAACCGTTGTTCTTCTTCTATTTGACCATTTTATTTTCTGTATTTGACCAAAGTTCTTCTTCCATTTGGTCTTTAAACTGCATAATCCTTAAGGTTAAAGGTTGTGCCAATTGACGGGAAACTGCGAGAGTTTATCAGCATCGGAAAGGATTTGAGCTTCAAGATTGTCAGCTGATTCCCCTAAAGAGAAGGAATGGGCGCGGATAATATGGGTTAAAGCCGCGATTGGCTCAGGGTCTATATGTTTAGCTTTAAGAAACTTGGTTACAAGAGCAGCAGAAATGACTGCATGATTTTCAGAATGATTTTTTTCCGAAATGAGGGGATTTCGGCCTATATCATGTAAATACACCGCAATCTCTAACAAATTCTTGTTGATCTTATTTTTATCTTCCAACCTTGCGGCAATTTGTTTACATTTTTTTAAAACTCTTTCAATATGCCCCCATCCGTGTAAATCATCTTGTAAATCGTAAAACTTTCGAGCAAAAGCTCGGTAGAAAATTTTTACAAATGGCTGGCACGGTCAAATACTAGAGTTGGGACTAATAATGCTCAGCAAAAATGCCTTGAACTATGTTAAGATATGCTATCGAGAAATTCCCTCCAGAAATACGACAGCAATACCTAAAGGGTCTGATTTAGTTGAAGTTCTAGTTCTAATTGTTTTTTAAACTGCCTTATTCTATCTATCAATAGGCTGGCAATTTCACGTGCGGCCGGCAGATAAAGTTTCTCATCAAGGTTTAAAAGTTTTTTATCGCAATGGGAAATAACTGCTGCAATATTGCCTCCATGTTTCATTTGAAAAGCACAAACTCGAAAAATTCCCACAGCGCCCAGTGCATCTATTTTATCTGCATCAGAGAGAATTTGAGCTTCTAGAGTATTGGCTTGTTCTCCCAGGGAAAATGAATGGGCGCGGATGATATGGATTATAGCAGAAATAACATCTTCCGAAATTTTTTTAGTAGCAAGAAATTCGGATGCCAGAATAGCAGAAATGGCAGCATGATTGGTTGAAGCATAATGTGCAGATTTTGGGGGATTTCGACCAATGTCATGCAAATAAACTGCGGCTTCTAAAATATTTTTATTAACCTTTTCTGAGATTGGTAAAAGGGATAAAATTTGCTGACATCGGCGCTGTACTCTTTGAATATGTCCCCATCCATGGAGATCATCCCATAAATCGTAAAATTTTTGAGCAAAATTCCGAATATCTGCTAAAACCTCGATTGAAAGATAAAGGGGGGTAAGATTGCGAAAAATATGAGAAGTATCGGGCATCGATGGATTGATAATTTTGCGAAAAAAATAAAGGCATTTGTCAATAAGGTAATAGCAGAGAAAAATGGGCTCAGTGGAAAATTTTTACAAGTGGTTAGCACGTTCAAATACCCGTCTTGGGACAAATAATGCCCAACAAACCATAATGGCGCTTAAGATTTTCAACCGGCAGTTAGAGGGGCAGTATAAACGCATGGAAATTCAAAGAAAGCACGCCTATCAAAAAGCTCAAAAGCGTTATTCCGATGGAGACAAACATGCAGCTTTCAAACTTATGCGGAGTGCTCTGTTATATCGAAAATGGGCAGATAAACTGGATGAATTTCGCACCGATTTGGATGATGTGCAATTTCAACTTTCTACCGCCCATGACATGAACAATTATGATGAAGTTGGCTATGATATGTTGAAAACTCTCTGCGAACTCCGTTTAACCCTTGGAAATCCTCAAATTCAAAAAATGTTAAATGAATTAGATGTTGGATACGGTTCATTGCATAATGTTTATCAAGATTTCATTAAATCTGAGGAATTGACGGAGAAATTACGTCCGTTAGAGGTAAGGGAGCGAGAGATTCGACAAGAATTTGGAGAAGTAAGTAAAACCAAGAAAACGAAGGAAAATGATGAATCATCGATGGATAAATTGTTGCTGGATGAATTACCTGATACACCTGATGGAGCTGCTTCAAGTCGACAATCAAGTGGGAAGAATTCCGATGATGAATTGTTTGATTTAGAAAAAGAGTTGGCACGATTGCGCAAAAAGCGCCAAGGTTAAGGAATATTCAATGAAATCTTGAGGAACGAATCACATTATGAATTACTCTATGAATCGGAAATATTACATTGGGGTCGACATCGGAGGAACAAATGTTCGTACTGTTTTTGCGACCGATTCTGAATATTTGTTAAAAATAGTCCAACCCACAAGAAAAACTGGACCGGATACCACATTGGTTTCTCAAGTCATCCAAATGATTGAATCAGGGCTCTCAACTCTAAATATTCATAAGGGCGAGATCTATGGAATTGGAACCAGTTCAGCTGGACCATTTGTAGATGGCGGGACAAAGATTTGGACGCCAAATATATCGGGCGTGGGCAATGATTGGAAGGGTGTTCCATATATTAAACCTTTGAGAGAATATTTTGGTCCAAATTGTATACTGGGCTTGGCAAATGATTGCGTTAGCTCTGTAAAAGCAGAACAATTATTTGGAGCAGGTCAAGGATATTCAAATTTAGTATATGTGACCATCAGCACCGGAGTGGGAGGCGGAATTATTGTCAATAATCACTTACTTAAAGGAAAATCCAAAAATGCTGGTCATGTGGGGCATCTGATCGTGAAAAAAGATGGACCATTATGCGGTTGTGGGCAGCATGGATGCATTGAAAGTATAGCTTCCGGTAGAGCGATTGTACGCCGTGCAAAAGAACAAGGTATAAAGTTAGAAAATGGAAAAGGTTTAACCACAAAAGATGTTTTTGACCTATATCATCAAGGAAATGCCAAAGCTCAAGAATTAATTCATGAAACAATTGAATATTTAGGCATTATGTTCAGTGATATTATCTCTATTGCAGATCCTGAGATTATCATCATTGGTGGTAGTGTTTTTATCTATAATCAAGACCTTCTCTTGCCGAAAATTATCAGTTATGTCAAAGATAACTCTTTTGCTCAAATATCCAAAGGAGTAAAATTTGTCCCCAGCCAGTTAAAAGAATTTGTGGGGGATTTAGCAGGATTATCCCTGATTTTTCCATCCGAAGTTATCTCAAAGTGGCAGCAATTGCAACCTTGGCGTAAAAAAATCAAGATCAAGGATCAAGTCGTTGATAAAGTGAATTAATTTTTGGGATTATTTGAAGTGTTTTTTTTATTGCAGTAATCATCTTGAGCAAATATGTGAGTTCTTCAAAGGAGAGAGGTCTTCTGATTGTATTCCATTTTCGTTCTTTAGAATAAATTCTGCTATTAAGAAATTGAGGTATTTGCGTAATACCACCGAGGGAAAACTTCCAAACATCGAGCGAAATTGGGCGAATCCATGGAATTTTGTTTTTACTTAAGTAAAGTGTTTCAGAGATTGAGTCATAATAATAATCCCTTATGATCCATTCATCTGCTCCAATATCTGCTGTTTCCAATCTAGGATCAATATCTAATTGAAGTAGGTGAATTTCAGTAAGGTTTTGGCCCAATTTACTTAGATCGTAAAAGATCTCTCCATCAGCTGGTAAGGGGATTCGGGGAAAGTCTTTTCGTAAAAATTCATCATATCGAGTCCGATAATGTGGGCAATGCAGAACTGCGTATATATAATAAAACATCTGCTTATCTGTAACCGAATAGGGAAGATCTGGTAAAATCATATTTGATTTTCCCTTAAATGATAGCAAAAATGCATAAGCGGTATCGGTAACACTCATATAGCATTTTTCTATTAGTTTGTCTGCAATCCAAGCAGTGCAGAAATTTTTCTTGCGGGAAGATTTTGTGACAGTTAGAGCTGGGTTGTCTGCAGTAATCATATCAATATATCCCATGCGATGCCCTTCCAAGATATGACGATCATACACGATATATCGATAATCCCATCCTCGGTAAAGTATTGGCTTGATTTTTTGCATGCACTCCGAAAAACTCGTCTTGGAATAAACTTTAGCGCGATTCCATGATTTAGTATCATTATAGCGAATTTGCCACTTGTCCAGTAATGAAAATTTCTTGTGAAAAAAGGCTTCCATATTCTTTTCTAAATTCTGAGGGTCACAATCGATTACCAAGCGATCTTTTCCAGCCATTATACCGCTTATAGGACGTTTTCTAAAGAATTTGTTTAATGGGACAAAACTTTGATAGTGAGTTAAAAAGGTGGTATCGATATCCACAAAAAAGGATTTGGGTGTAGGTGGTAGCAGTTTGAATCTCTTTTCATCGAAACCTTGGGCTAATATTTCGAATTTTGATTCTTTTGTAGGATTGGGTACATCCATATAATGTATAGCAGCATTTTTTGGTGAGCAATTATCTATTCGGATCATAAATGCAATGCATACCCCAACCTTGATGTTGAACGGATTTCCGGATTCTTTTTTCCGATAATCTCCGTGTAAATTGACGATATATATGTGATCAAAGGTTTTTTGCAGCGATTTTCTCATTACGGAAAACATCTGTCCGTCTAAATATTTATTGTTAGTAATAAAAGCTACGATACCCTTACCAACTTGCTCAATTTTCCATTGGGCAAATCGGATGAATTTTACATAATCATCTGATAATATTTTTTTATTTCGTTCTTGTAAATCTTGTTTGTAGTCTTGAATTTTTTCATTTATCCATTTGCAATCATTTTGACTGCTGAGATTATAGGGAGGATTGCCCATGATGACAAAAATATCCTCTTTATCTCTAATTCGTAATGCTTCTTTTATTTCCTTCCCAATTTCTGTATTATGAAACATCCATTCATCTAGTGTCTTATCCTTTGGAGGACTCATCAATGTATTCATTAAGTAGGATTTTAAGGGATAATCTACAGCTTTCAAAGGCAATCCTAAATTATCTAAGGTCAGAAAGGTGCGTATATGACCTAATACATAAGGTGCCATGAGAATTTCAAAGGAATAAACGTTACCAAAGAATTCTGAAATCACCCAATCTTTAAACTCAGCGTGGGCTAATCCTGGCTGTTTTTCGTATTTCTTTTCCATAAGTTCTTTAGCAATATGAAGTAAACCTGAAGCAAATGCCATTGTCCCGGCAGCAGGATCCAAAATTCTCAAACATTGTATGGGAATTTGAAGCGGACGGCTTGTTTGCAATTTTTGCTGAATAAACTTTGAAGCCGGAATGTTTAAGAGATTTTTTGAAGATAATTCTTTCTTAACTGTTCGAGAAAGAATTCCATCCCGCTTATTAAACCATCTTTTCAGAAAGAAATCGATTCCCTTAATGATAAATTCCACAACTTCATAAGGAGTATAAATCACTCCCCGCTCTTTGGCAGTTTTTGGGTCGTATAGATTTAGAAAGTCGCTGTAAAATGTGGTGATTAAAGTTTCTGAATTACTGATTATGGGTTTAAACTGTGTTTTCTGGAACCTGACTTCCATTTCTTGGAATAATGGTTTAAATTCCAAAGGGGTTTGATTTTTCAAGTTTAGAAAAAGATTGCGGAGAAAGCTTCCAAAAGGTAGATAATCACCAACTGTATATAGTGAAAATTTAGATGATTTATCTGGATTTTGCTGATGATACTTAATCCAAGCAGAGAATGCACCATAAACTAATGTTTGGGCAAATAAATCTGCAAACATATCTATCTTAGGGCTTTTTTCTTCTTTGAAAATTGATTTGGCAAAGTCTTCTTTTATTTGGATTAGATATTGAGCTGCCTTTTTTTGAGAAGATGACATCTCTTCCCCATTTAAAAATGCCATTAATATTTTTTTTGTTTTTTCCTTTATTTTAATCGCAATGCTGGCTAAAGGATGTATAAGTTTTTTTACATTAGAAATGTTCTGAAGGTGTTCCGAACAAGTGGCTGTCAGCAGCTGTTGTAAGTTGGAAGAAGCGTTTTTAGCTGGAATAAGTGTTTTTTTTGCATTTATTTTCAACAATTGACAGGAAAATTGGAATTCTATTTTTTTAGTAGTAGTTGGTTGCTGTTCTTGAATGGAGTTTTTTGGTTTCACCAACCAGAGATTTAGAAAATCTGTGATTAATACTTGAGCGCCCTCCTTCTGATATCGCTCAATTTGATTGAATAATCTGGATCCTGGTTTATATTCAATAATTTCCTTCACCGGAGTAAAAGGTTTCTTTGCTTCTATATGAAAGAGAACCATCCCATTAAATGTCACTGTCATATCGGGTTTATTGCGCGAACCTGAAATTTTATATCCACTTTGTATGAGATAACCTCTTGAAGGTGGAAAGATGGTTTCTAAGAATTGTTTGAACTCATCGTAATAGGTGATCTCTGTGGCTGTTCCGCTTTCTAAATGAAGCGCAGTTTTATGTGCATATTCTTGAAATGACTTCGGGGACACAAGGATAATATCTGGGATTTCCATGAATATAGTCAAGTTAAATTAAATCTCATGGATTTTATTAAGGCAATAAGATCCAAATAACATTCATCCATAAAAATTACTACATTTTGCTCTCAAAAATTGAGATATATTACCGAATAAATCCGAAAAATATCCATAAACCAACCAATAAAATTGTAATTAATAACCAAAGCCAGAATTTTCGATTGTTTTTTCTTTTAAACCGTTCATAACGAGCCAATTTTTCCTCATCGGTCAAATTTTCATTTTCCATTTGTAAACATAACACATTTTCATTCTAAAATATTGCTCTGAATAGAATTCGAATTCAAAAAGTGATTGTTTTATCTACTAGGATTTTTTTGATTTGTTCGTTCTGAATTCGAATAGCGTTTTTAGCGGGAATACCATGTTGAAAGCGAGGTAAGGATGAATTAATTGCGTGCTTTTTGATTGTTCTTTATCAATGTAAGCTAATGTTTTCCGCATTAATTCTTGATAATCTTGTAAATATCGTTGAAAAGCTGCTTCAGAAAGCGGGATTAAATCTCGAGGAACTTGATGAGATTGGTGAAAATTTAGGGCTTCCACTTCGGATTGAATTCTTTGCTGATTTTTAGCATAAAACTCTCCTAATCGGTGTAAAAATTCCCTAATCGTTTCAAAAAGTAAAATATTATACTTAAATACCGTGCGAGAATAGTCCAAAATTTCCGAAGGTGATGCTGTATCGAGTTTTTCAAACGGTTCATACAATTTTTTATGAAAATCGGGGTGCAGTATAAAATATTTAATAGGTTTAATTGAATGAGCTTCTTTTTCATTTAATTCAAGAATTAAACCATGTTCTCGCAGCATTTTCATGTGATAAATGATGGTATTTTTTGATTTTTGCATTAATTCACTTATTCTTGTCAAGCTTAATTTCCGGTAAATGAAAAGGAGTAACAGTGCTTCTAATCTGGATTTGCTATTTAAAGTTTTAACTATTCCGAATTTTTCAGTTAAAGGGGAGGTTTTTTTGTTTTCTTTTATCGTCAATTTGGAAGATTTTGAAAGAGAATTTTGCGATTTTGATGGCATTTTTTTACCTACTCTTGAATATGGGGCCTTCTTCTAAGAAAAATTAAAAAAAATTTACAAAAGAAAAATTAAGTTATGTTCGATATACAGGTTCTAAACCAGATTGAAAATGCCTTAAACTGAGTTCTCTCCCACGGGAAATACGAACCTTAGGAATAATATGCTTATTCTTGTATAATTCAGTTATTGCAGCTACTGTATAATCGATGTCTGCTTTGGTGTATGCATTTCTAGGAATTGCAAATCTGACAAAATTAAGAATTCCCTTTCGCTCTTCAGGACTACGTTGATCCCATTCAAAAGCAAATGGGCCTAATTCACAAGCGCGAATTCCGTAATGTCGTAATAATTCTATAGTAAATCCTACTCCTCCAAAATCTTCCGTGGTCAAATCCGTTCCTTCCAAAAATCTGTCCATATCAATGTAAACAGCATGACCACCCGGAGGTAGAATTACAGGAATGTCTCTTTTTCCTAATTCTGCAGCAAAATATTGAGTTAAGCCGATTCTTGCCTTTAAATATGATTCCTTCACCACTTCATATAATCCCATAGTCAAGGCCATGATATCTCGTCCGCTTAAAGCGCCGTAAGAATCATTTCCAATAGTAACAATTTGTTTTTCTTTAATTCTGATACCGACATTTTTGCCGTTAAGAGAATATTTCTGAACAAATACGCCATTATCTCGTAAGAATAATGCGCCTCCCATATTGGCTAATCCATCTTTTTTCAGACTAATGGTGAAACCATCGGCATAAGAGAACATTTCCTGAACAATGGATTTGACTGATTTATCTCCATATCCATCTTCATATTGCTTAATGAAATATGCATTTTCAGCAAAACGGCAAGCATCAAAAAATAATGGAATATTGTATTTATCTGCAATTGATTTAACTTCTTTAATATTTGCCATTGAAACGGGTTGCCCTGCCACAGAATTATTCGTTATTGTAAGATAAATTAAAGGAATCGAATCCGCTCCACGTTCTTGAATAATTGTCTCCAATTGGGCTACGTCCATATTCCCTTTGAAGGGATTGGAATTGGGGGTATCTTCAACTCGAAATGGCTCTAAAACCACTTTCTTATCGAAAACATTAATGGGGTCGATGTTTACCGCCCGAATATTTGCTCCAGTTGTATCAAAATGTCCATTATTTGGGATAGCATAATGTTTAGAAGGATCAATTTCATGTAAGATTTCTGCTAAAGTGGAGAATAATAAGTGTTCTGCCACACGTCCTTGAGGACATATAAATGTGTTAGGGCGCATTAATTGATATTTTCCTCCATTGACAAATCCGCCTTCATAGCTCTTCAAATACAGTTCTTCCATTAGTAATTGTGTGGATTCTTCTCCCTTCATAATCAAATCTAATGGTCTTAAAGGATGTTCTCCCCGCTCGAAAGTGTCTCGGAACGCTTCTAGCAGTACATAATAGCCCCGATTGCGACCGTAGGATTCGTCTCCGAGCATTAATGCTGCCCACTGCAAGTCCGTCATAGAGGTGGTTCCGCTATCGGAGAGATAATCCAGATATAAAAGATCTGCTGGGAATGAAAACATATTATATTCGGTTTCCTTTAAAATCCGTTCCCGTTGTTCACGGGTGACTGTTTTATAATTACGGACAATATAGGCTTTATGAGATGGCAAAGGCGCGTCGAGTTCATCTTGAGATTTTAGTTGATTTGTTTTTGACATGATATCTTCACGCTGGTCTTTGTTTTTAAGATAAAAAACGAGAAAATGAGTTATGTTAGTTCTTATAAAAAAAGTTCTATAATTAAGCATATAACGAAAAGTATTTAACTATTCGCGAAAAATTTTGATATTTATCTCACATAGAAGGAAAACCGATATTTATCCAATAAAAGGGCTAAATTAACGATAAAATGGGAAAATAATAATTAATTCGCTAGGTTTTATGAAATATCATAATACATTCAATTTTAGGTATTCGATTGACTGAAAATATATGATTTAAAGAAGATGTATTTAATTTCAAATTTAATGGAGAAAATTAAATGTTTGGAATACTTGTGTACTGTGAAAAAATATGAATTTCTGTATTCATGGATATCCGATTGAAAACTGCCCGCACTGCTTGAAAACTATGGGCATTAAACCACCTATACAATTAGTAAAACCAGCCCCTCGAGAGATTCCAATGCCAATTTCCCACAAAGAAAAATTATTGAACTCAAATAAAATCACACCAACACCACTTTTTAAGGGATCTACATCAATTATGCGTGAAATTAAGCCCATTCCTCGACAATTTCACCTTGAATCTACACAGATCCATGAGAACGAATCTCTCTTTCTCCAACGGAAAAAATTACTGGAAGAAAAGTATAAAATTGGCTCCGAATCGGAAAATCTTTTTCAACCTGAACAATTAATTGATCTTAAGAAAAAATTTACATTAAATTAAATTTTCCAGCTTGGGGGTGCAATAATTCCAATTTTCTTTCGCATCCCAGTTTTTATTATATGGTAAGGAAATTTCAATTTTCCAGCGATTTTTTGAATTAAAACAAGTTCACCGCCTCGGTTAGCATCATCGAATATTAAAGGAACTTGTGTGTTAAATAATTCCAAATTATGTAAGAAGCCTTCTCGTCCTATTTTTTTTGGTGGGCCGTCAATTAAAATGAAATCATAATGCTTTGGAATTTTTTTTTGTATCTTTTTGGTATCATACCAAGAATATTCTCCGTAATTTATAATAGGCGCATAAATGTAATTAGAAGGAGCTTTTCCTACCCATTCGGGATTATGTTCAATGGAATATACTGAATAATGTTTGGTAAACTCTTTGGTGGCATTACCTGAACCCAATTCTAACATTACATTTCCATCTGGAAAATGGGCAAGAATCCAATTAAAAGTTTCTCTTGAGATAGAGGCAAAGCCAAATCTTCCCAATTGTTTAAGACGTTCCATAAATAGATTTTTAACCCCCAAAATAAATATGTTATGGGTATATTAATGAAAATTAGAGAATAAAAAATGGATGTTGAAGATCTAACTTGTTATAGAATTCTAAATGCGAGAGAAGCTCCAATTGGAAAAATCATGGGTAACAGAACGGAGATATTCGATTTTCTCTTGAATTGGAAAATAACGATTAAATCTTTGCATCCTATTCCAGAGCAGAGCATAGTTTTCATATTTCTCGATCAATTTTCCATTCACTTTCTCCCAACTTCGCTCTTTTGCATATTTTAATCCTGCTTCTCGGAATTTATGATATTGTTCTGCATCGGTTAACATTATTTCACAAGCCCGTTTCCATTCTGTCATGTTTTTTGAGGGAACAATTATTCCTCCATTAGATGTTTTAACAATTTCCTGACAACCCCCTTTATCAGAAACGATCACAGGGAGTCCGGATGCCAATGCTTCTTGAATTACTTGTCCAAAAGTTTCTGTGGTGGAAGGAAAAAGGAAAACATCAGAACTGGCATATGCTTTTCCCAGTGCTTCTCCTTCTAAATAACCTGTAAATATGGCTTTAGGCATACTCTTTTCTAAATGTGAGCGAATTGGACCATCTCCGGCTAATACAAATGCAATGTCCTTATCAAGGCGATCTTCAAAATATCGGTATAATCGCACAAAAGTGCGAAGTCCTTTATACCAAACTAATCGACCAACAAAGAGAAATACTTTTTTGTTTTCAGCCCCCCATTGTTTGCGAAGAGTTTGCGAGCGATATTTTGGATTAAATTGATTTCGATCAATGCCACGTGACCAAATATCAACGTGTTTAACACCTTTGTGTTGAAGAAGATCTACATATTGTTGGGTTGGGGCGAAAACATTTAGGGCTTTATTATAAACTGCGACCATTGCTGGCCACATGGTTTTAACCAACCAGTCTACTTGAAAATATTTCATATATGATTGAAAATCGGTATGATGAATAAAAACTACGGGAATATTACGACGTTTGGCATAAACTAAGGTTAATAACCCCATTAAGTCGGGTGTTGCGATATGAATGAGATCTGGCTGAAATTCATCTAATTCTCGATAAAATTTTATCGAAGGAAGCGCACAGCGGTAATCCGGATAGAAATTAAATGGAATTGAAGGCACTTCGACTAATTTTAAGCCCTTTCGTTTTTGAGGGGTAATCATTGGGGCACCTAACAATATTCGGTGGTGTCTCTTTAAAAGAGAATCAACTAATTCATAGGTAGCACGGGCTACTCCATCTTGATTTTTTTTAAAAGTACCACTGTAAATTGCAAAGCGCATAAGTATAAATTCACCTCGAAACTTATTTATGATTTGGAGTCCAATTTCTATCTTCAAATGGTTACCCAAATAAATAATCTTCAATTTGTAACAAACATTTCGATAATATAAATTTAATTATCTGAAAAAAATTGCCCAGAAATTGATAAATCTAAAATATTCTTTCTCTTTTTGGAATTCTGGCAAATTTTACCTTCATTATGATTTTTTGAAGAAATTTACGATCCCCCTTGGAGAGGTTGCAAAATAGAAATCTTATCGGATTTTTGAAGACGATATCGTTTAGCTTTTTTCGGCTCAATTTTTTCACCATTTACCATTATCAAATACAAATTTGAATTTAAATTCGAAATGGAAAAAAATTTGGTGTTAAAGATATGTCGTAGCTCTTTCAACAGCATTTTAATTGTTCCGTCATCTGGGATATCGACTAGTTGATCTTTATGTAACATCCCACTGCCAAAATTACCTGTTATATTCACTTCTAATTGCATATCCTTGAACCTCCCACATTTTTGAAGATATTGAAATTTATGCAAATAACTTCTAGAAATATTGAAAGAATATTGGAAATGAAAAAAGGTTAACATCCCGCTTAAAACTTTTGGATAGTTAGGTTATGGCATTTTCAGTAATTTGTTGAGGGACATACTAACAGTGCCGATGGTACCATGACTGATGGGTAGTATTTGATTGACTATGACATAGTGAGACATAAGGAAAAAAAAAAATATTAGAAATGAAAATAATTAATCGTTTTTCAGATTTTTACTAAAGATTTTCAGGAAGAATTGAAATTGGCTCGTTATCTCCATCTTTACCAATAATATCTTTCGTAAAATCTAATCCCAATTTCTCTAATGTAGATTCCTCTGGAATTCCGGTTTGAGAATCCCATTCCATGGCAGAGTAATAATCGCTTACCATCGTTTTTATATCCAAAGAAATTCCTTTCAAAGGTCCTTTTTCCATCGGTGGAATTCCTAATGCTCGGGTATTAATTTTATGTTGAATTGCTCCATGTTTGGCATTGAAAGATTGTCTTAATGTTTGAATTCGATATCCGATAGTCATTAAATCTTCATTTGAAAGTTCAATCCCCGTAGCGTTAGCAATAAAGCTGCGAACTTTCATGGAGCCTGACCATGAAGCAAAGTTACAGAAGCCTAGAGATGCCAAAGTCTGCTGGATTTTTGCAATATATGCTTGAGCCGGACCCTTCGAATCATATTTATGCTTTTTGGATTTGGGAATTTTCAAACCCTTGATAAATTTACCTACAGGACCGACTTCCATGAAATCTACGCTTGCTGCAGTATGTCTACCTGGAGTTGGATCTGACACATAAGTCGTGGCTAAACTTGGACCGTATTTAGGATCATGCATCGGAAGCTCTTGGCCATTGGCGTGAACTGCAAATTTTTCCGCTCCATTACCGATTTTTTCTGCTGCAATTTTTACCCCTTCTGCTAGTATGGAACCAATATGTTCTCTTTTAACAATCATTTCCAGAAGCGGAATGATACATTCAGAATTCCCCCAACCAAGTTCCAAACCACCAGTATCTTCTTTTGTAATAATTCCTTGCTCATAACATTCAATTGCAAAAGCGACTACTCCACCCGCTGAAATAGAATCATAACCCATTCGGTTAAGATATTCATTCACTTTTAACAAGGTTAAAACATCGTCATTTAGAATTAATGCCCCAAAGGCGGTGGCTGTTTCATATTCAACCCGATGTGTCTCTGAAAGATCGATTTCAGGTATTGAAAGGATCGCTCCACAACGTAATGGACATGCAAAACAACCATACGGTTTTTTCTTCCATTTTTCCAAATTGTGAGCAGTCAAGTTGCGTACCTTACTTTGGGGAAAATCAAGATATCCAATTCCTGCCCAATTTTTTACCGGAGCATCTCCTACTTCAGAGGAAATTGCAGTACTCATCCCAGTTCCATATTTTGACATCATAGTTACCTGCATTCCTGCTGTGAGGAACATATCCATTTTAAGAAACCGTAGCATACCTGGTAAAATATTATTGAATTTCATCATCACCCGACTCATCACATCTTTGAAATTCATTTTATCCTTGTATTCTTTGGTTAATTGTATGACTGCGTATTTGTCCTTATATGGATAGGATATATTTCCTTTGAGAGCAACGGCTTTTAATTTCTTCGCCCCCATCACTGCACCCAATCCCGATCGAGCGGCTAAACGTCCTTTATCGTTTACTATTCCAGCATTACGCACTAAATTCTCCCCTGCCGGACCTATGGCGGCTACGTGCAATCGATTTCCATGCTGAAGCTTGAGAATTTCTTCCGTTTCTACTGCGTCTTTTCCCCACACCGCTGTAGCATCTTCGATGGTGGCTTTGCCTTCCTTAACTAACAGATATACGGGCTTATCGCTCAATCCCGTGCATACAATCCCATCGTAACCGCATTTTTTAATTTCGGGACCGAAGGTGCCTCCGCTGTTAGAATCTCCCCAACCACCGGTTAGAGGGCTCTTTCCACAAACCATATAACGGCCGCTGAAGGGAGTGGTTGTTCCGGTTAATAAACCCGGCATGAAAGCCAAAGCATTATCTGGTCCGAGAGGGTCTGCATCGGCTGGAATTTCTTCATATAAAATTCGTGCTGCCAAACCATATCCTCCTAGATACTGAAGATACCATTCATCTGGAATACTTCGCTCTGAAACTTCCTTTTTTGTTAAATCCACCCACAATATTTTACCAAAATATCCGAATTTTTCTTCCATATATATAATCACCTTGTTATTTTTACTATTTGTTTGAATTTAGTATAAAATGTTTCCTTTTGATTTTAATTAGATAGTAAAATACCTTAATTATCGGATTCTCATATAAATGTAGTCCGCGTGGAAGCTTCCGCATATTTGACATCTCGTAAATATCTGTAAGCAATACTGTGATCCTTGTTCTTCATATAAACCGAATGAATTAATGAAATCTCCCCCTAATGCACTGTTCTGTGCTCGAGGACCCTCGGAATTGCCGGATTTTGATATCAAAATGAATGGTTGTAATTGTAGCAAATGTCTTACAGATTTACTTTTTTTTCCTTATTACTTTTTAATTCTGAGTTCTCCTAAAAATTGGACCATATTTCCAAAAGGATCCCATGCATCGAACACTGAATTTTCGATGTCTCGACTTTTAAATCACTCAAAAATTTCTTTGTTTTATCAATATCACGCACATTAAAATAGATAACCGCTGAATTCAAACGGATTACAACTTTTTCCTTTAAATCTAATCCGATTCGCAAACCTTCCACTGGAGATGATAATTCCAACCATCCCATATCCTTTGCTTCTTCGAAAACCACAGAAAATCCTAAAATATTGTCGTAAAATCTCAAAGCTACCTCAAAATCCGTTACTGGAATGTGAACATATACCATCATACCCAATCAAGTTCTTATTATCCATATTAAAGTTAATCGCCTAGCTGTTTAAAAATACATGGATTACTTTTCATCATGAGAACCTCAGCAAAAACCTTTTAATTTTTGGTGACTTAGACTTCCATAAGATCAGATGGTTCTCTTTCCATCTTCCAAAATGGAAAAAGAACCTAAAAAATCATTACAGAGGTTTAAAAAATGTCACAATTAGGCGGAACTCCCGTATTAATCTTAAAAGAAGGTGCAGAACGACAATCTGGTAAAGATGCATCTCGAAATAATATTCTCGCCGCAAAAACAATTGCTGAAGCAGTCCGCAGCTCTTTAGGACCTCGCGGAATGGATAAAATGTTAGTTGATCAATTTGGCGATGTGACCATTACTAATGATGGTGCCACCATCTTGAAAGAAATTGAAGTGCAACACCCAGCTGCAAAGATGTTAGTGGAAGTTGCCAAAACTCAAGATGAAGAGACTGGTGATGGGACAACCACTTCCGTAATCTTAGCAGGTGAATTACTGAAACGTGCCGAAAAATTGCTTGATCAGAAGATTCATCCTACAGTTATTACCGAAGGCTTTCGGAAAGCAGCAAATAAAGCGTTAGAGATTTTAGATGAAATAGCAACGACTGTTTCACCTACTGATAAGGAAATCTTAAAGAAAGCGGCAAAGACATCCATGAGTTCAAAAATAATCCATGAATACGACAATTTAATTGCTGATATCGTGGTTGATGCATGTTTAGCGGTTCGAGAGGAAATCGATGGTCAAAATTTGGTTGATTTGGATCGAATTCAAATCCAAAAGAAAGAAGGTGATTCTATTGAGGAGACCAAATTTATTTCCGGAATTATCTTGGACAAAGAAATTGTTAATTCTGGAATGCCTAAACGGATAGATGATGCAAAAATTCTCTTGATTTCTGCCGCAGTTGAGGTAGAAAAAACCGAATTTGATGCAAAATTACAAATTACGAGTCCCGATCAAATTAATGCCTTTTTAGACCAAGAACAACACATGTTGGAAGAATTAGTGGAAAAGATTGCCGCTACTGGCGCCAATGTTGTAATTTGCCAGAAAGGTATTGACGATATGGCTCAACATTTCTTGGTTAAGAAAGGTATCGCCGCTGTGCGTCGGGTGAAAAAGTCCGATTTAGAAAAATTGTCTAAAGCCACAGGAGCAGTGATTTATTCCAATTTGGATGATATGTCTACCGAAGGTTTGGGATTTGCCGGTTTAGTCGAAGAGCGTAAGGTAATGAATGAAAATTGGGTGTTCGTAGAAAAATGCAAGCATCCAAAGTCTGTGGTTGTATTCATCCGGGGCGGAACCGAATTAGTTGTGGATGAAACCGAACGTTCCATTCACGATGCTCTTTCTGTTGTAAAGGATGTCATTGAAGAACCAAGCATTGTGGGTGGTGGTGGTGCACCGGAGGCAGAAGTGGCTAAAGGTTTGCGAAAATTTGCCGAAACCTTGGAAGGTCGTGAGCAATTAGCAGTTGAAGTCTTTGCTGATTCCATGGATATCATTCCCAAAACCTTGGCTGAAAATGCAGGATTAGATCAAATTGAAATGTTAATGAAAATTCGAGCCGCTCACGGAGAGGGAAAGAAATACGCCGGTTTGAATTTGGAAGAGATGAAAGTCGAAGATGATATGACCAAAATTGATGTAATTGAACCCGTAGCGGTGAAGAAACAAACCATTAAATCGGCTTCCGAAAGTGCTCAAATGATTTTACGCATTGATGATATCATAGCCAGCGGAAAATCAGACAATCCAGCCGGTCCTCCAGGTGGTATGGGTGGTATGGGTGGTATGGGCGGCATGGGTGGAATGCCTCCGGGTATGATGTAAGCGCAAAAATTTTTTTTTGCATTGCTTTCATTCTTTTTTATTCTTATTTTTAAATTTAAGGGGATTATGTTAGGCAAATCTAGATAGTTATTTAACTAAAATGAAAGAATTATTTATTTGTAAGTATTATGAATAAGTAGAGATTCTCTGCTAATTAGTAAAGATGTGAACACGTTTTTAGATAGGCGATTTTAGGAGCTGAAATTAGTGAGCATGAAAACCAATATATCACAAGAAGTTTATGCAGCATTAAAAGAATACGGTCTTACAGATTATGAAACTCGTGCATTTGTTGCATTAATCACCAATGGTGTTAGTTCCGCCAAGGAACTGAGTGATCGGACAAATATCCCTTATAGTCGGATTTATGATGTATTGGTTAATTTAGAGACTCAACAATGGGTGAAAGTTATCAGCGGGCGCCCAATGAAATATAAAGCTGAACGTCCTGCTTTTGTGGCTAAATTGGCTAAAAAAGAATTGGAAGAGAAATACCAACGGATTGAATCTGCACTGTTGGAAAAACTGGAACCGCTATATGGTGCAGAAGAAACGGTTGAATCTACTCCAATTTGGATTCTAAATGGGCAAGTTTTCCAGAAAGTGGAGGAAATGATTAGAACCACATCTAAAAACCTAACCCTCTTTTTGAAAAATCCGAATGAGAAAATGATCTCGGATTATTTTGATATATTTTTAGATCTCTCGGAAAAAAAGGTCGAAATCAATGTTTTGGTGGATGAAACTCACCTGAAAATCCAAAATAAAAATACTTGGCGAAAATTGGCTTCGATTGCGCACATTCAATTAGTGAAACATGTTTTATTCGATGCATTTTTGTTTGATCAATCTGAAATGATTATCTTTTTGACTTCATTTATGAAAATTGACATAAAAGATGAGAATATGGTATTTTTAATCCAAGAAAATCGGCTGATCAATTATAGTAAAACGTATTTTAAAATGCTCTGGAGCATGGGTCGAAAGTTTTCAATGCGAGAATTTAATAACTAATTACGGAAAATTTTTTGGAATTCTAATTTTTAAATAATTATGGTGTTAGTTGCCGTTCTTGCTGGATCCACCTCAGATGAGAAGGTGTATCAAAAAGCATTAGATGTTTTAAAAGAACATCAAATAGATCATGAATTGAGAATTTTATCTGCTCACCGAAATCCTAAAGAATTGGAAGAATATGTGCGCACAACCGATGCACAAGTCTTTATTTGTGTGGCTGGTCTTTCTGCTGCATTACCTGGAGTAGTCGCGTCGCAAACCAAAAAACCCGTGATTGGAGTTCCCGTTAGTGCCAAGCTTGGAGGATTAGATGCTTTATTATCTATTGCTCAGATGCCTCCAGGAGTACCGGTTGCTTGCGTTGGAATTGATAATGGAAAAAATGCCGTTTATTTAGCAATGCGAATATTAGAGATAGA
The DNA here is from genome assembly GCA_964426185.1 of uncultured archaeon. Taxonomy (GTDB): domain Archaea; phylum Asgardarchaeota; class Lokiarchaeia; order Sigyniarchaeales; family Promethearchaeaceae; genus Harpocratesius. The sequence goes on from CAYRPF010000022.1 coordinate 24,462, forward strand.
GAAATAATTTCCAACCCTTGGACCTTTTTTTCATTCGTTTTCTTCTAGATATTTCCTAATTCATGCTGTAATTTTCCATTTTTCGAAATGGTGGTATATTATAATCAGTTAAATATACTTAAAAAGAGGGTTCCAACAAAATATGCGGATCTTTATCTTCTTGAAAATTTTTGGAAAAATTAGGCAAAAAAAATGTGAATAAATTGTACAAGGTGGTAGCAATCCAAAAGAAGAAAAAAATAACCACAATCATGGTTAGAGAGAATTATTCACCTTAGGGGGAATTAATATTAATTTATTTATTATTTGATTCTTTCGGCTTAATTCCGAAAACTTCTTCAACTATCGGTTGTATGTGAAGTTTACGGGTGTCTCCATTGAAGTTTTCCAAATCAGGATGAGATTTTTCAATTTTTTCCACTAATTCTTCCAATATTGTGTGGTAAACACCTAAATTTTCATCGGCGAGTAACAAACAGAGAACTACTTTACCTTGTTTGAATATCAGCGATTTTTCTCCTATTTCAATATTTTCTAACTTACCACGTTCGCCCGAAATTTCCGAAAGCATTCCTTTAATGCCAACCAAACCGCCTGCAACTAAGTCTGTATTTGGTCGACTTTCATCTTCTGGAATTGATGCAGTAACTCGAATATCTCCATGTAATTCCGCCGCAGCAATCTCCGCAAACGATTGGTAATATAAAGAGATTCCAGTCTCTGCGATGATCACATGAAGTTCTTTCATTCCAGATTTCCATGAAAATTCGTCGTATGATGGAATTGAAAGGAAAAAATAACGCATGATGAGAAATCCAATCAGTTCAATTATGGTCCCATAGACATACCACCAATTTTGATCGTAACCTTCCTTTCCTCTCACAATAATTTCAATTGCTCCTCCAACTCCTGCGATTATGATTCCTAAAATTCCGAGAAGGACTTTTCTTCTCACTTCGCGTTGCGGGGATAGTTTTACTACTAAAATAAACACAATCCCCAGAAAATCAATAATACTGAAGCCAAATATCACTAAGATCACTGGAATCATAGTGGGAGAAGAAATTATCACGTATTTGATGTTTGCGGGATCGGAGGCACATAAAACCATCCAAACAAACATATAGATTACCGTTAAAATTCCAAATAGCCCAATTGAATAAAGAAGGATTTTTTTACCTTTTAGCAATATTAACAAGCAGACATATCCTATTGAAACGATAATAGACAGCATTATAATGTACTGTAGAGGTGGAATCCAAGCTAAATTCATTTGGCTGGCTTCGAAATCACTTTTCAAAAAGTAGTTCAGGAAAGCGGGAAACAAATATAACCCGTATCCCAACATAGCGCAAGATATTATAAAGAATACCATATACGCGGGATCACCACGTGTTCGTTTATCCGCGCGAATATATCTTGCGAGCAAATCACTTCCAAATAAGGTCAATAAGAGGATAAATGCTCCATAAAGCACCATCACGATTACTTCGATGGTTGTAAATGAATGATTCAGATTTTCCAGAAATAGCACTTTTGATTATCTCCCTAAGAATTATTAATTGATTATACTATTGTTTATTTGTGCCTAAATAATTTAAGCATTTTTTATTTTTTCATTTAGCTCTCTTCAAACCAAAAACCACAAGTGTCTTTTGTAAGATGTTCTCTATTCGTTCTCGGATATTTTTTGCAAGAGGGAAATCTAATAGGATAGATCAAGCATTTTGCTTTCTTATTCTCATCATACCTCAAGAATGGACATTTGTTTGGTAATTTACAGCACTCCCCACAGCGATTACAGCTTCCTCTTCGTGTTTTACTGATAGGTAAAAATAGTGCTACAATATTACGGTAAATTTTCGCTAGGTATGTATTTTTCATAATATTTATATAATTCAGAAAAGACTAAAGATTTTCTTAAAAAAAAAATGAACTTTTATATTTTCTAAGGGTTATTGGATATTAGAGGAAAAACGCATGAACTCCGATCGTATTCTTATTGGGGTGCTTTCTGACACCCATATCTCTTCTTCCAGCGGGATTTCTTCAGAGTTAAAAACGGCTCTCTCTGAATTTGATCGATTAAAGATTAATTATCTATTTCATTTAGGTGATTTTACCAATATTGGTGTATATAGGCAATTGGTTAATAAGTATGGGGAAGAACGAGTAATTGCTGTTCTTGGAAATATGGATGGTAGAAACTTGGAATTATCCTCATTATTACCTGAATTTCGGGATTTAACTTTATTGGGGCATCATATTCTTCTTCTTCACGGCTGGGGTGCTCCTATAAAAATTATCGAGCGAATTAACAAGCGATATGATACTTCTGAATATGATCTCATTGTTTTTGGGCATACGCATCGCCATTTATTAATTCAAAAAGGCCAAAAATGGTATTTCAATCCCGGACCCTGCAAAGCCCGTGGATCGTTCGGTTTTATCGAGCTTACTCCAGATGAAATCATTCCTCGAATTGTGCAAATTTAATTGATATTTCTTTGCGTGTTATTTATTTCGCTATTTTTAACGCTTTTTTAATTCTCAAATATGATATTTATTATTAAGTTAATTTTTTCAAATATGCAATACTTATCCAAATAAGTAATGCGTTCTTACGATTCATAGTTGCTAAAGAACGACTTTGTACGGGGAAAAACTTCATGACCTCAGACACTAAAAAATCGCAGAAAAAGAAAAAAAACACCCCCCAGTCGACTAAAACGGCTCTCAATAAAGGGCTTCCTCCATTTGAGAACTTTAGCGAATGGTTTAACCAGGTAATTTTTGATGCTGAAATTATTGACTACCGATATAATTTGAAAGGCTGTGGCGTTTGGTTACCTTATGGGTTCAAAGTGCGGCAAAATTCATTTCAAATTATTCGAGATTTACTAGATAACACTCCCATTCCTCATGATGAGATGTTATTCCCCTTATTGATTCCCGAGCCACAATTTATGAAAGAAGCAGAAACAGTAAAAGGTTTTGAAGAGGAAGTATATTGGGTAAAGGATGGGGGTACAAAACCCTTAGATATTAAACTAGCGCTCCGTCCTACTTCAGAAACAGTTATGTATCCGATGGCGGAACTTTGGATTCGTTCCCACCAAGATTTACCCTTAAAGACCTATCAAATCGTGAATACATTTCGTTATGAAGGTAAAAACACGCGCCCCTTGATCCGGGTTCGTGAAATTACTACCTTTAAGGAAGCTCATACTTATCACGCTACTGCGGAAGATTGTGAAGAACAAATTCGAGAAGCGATTCAATGCTATCGCTCATTTTTCGATGCAATGGGGGTTCCGTATGTAATTTCCCAACGTCCCAAGTGGGACACCTTCCCGGGAGCGAAGTACACCATAGCATTTGACTGTGTGTTCCCTATTACTCATAAAGCCCTCCAAATTGGAACCGTTCATAATTTGGGACAAACTTTTGCTAAAACTTTTAATATTACATTTGAGAATCCTGAAGGAAAGCAAGAATACGTGCATCAAACTTGCTATGGAATAAGTGAACGTGCTATTGCTGCTTTGATTGCATCACATGGTGATGATAACGGTTTGAAACTTCCTCCTCGAGTGGTTCCTATCGAAATAGTAATTGTTCCAATTCTATTTAAAAATAAAGAAGCACCAGTTTTGGAAGCAGCCAGTCAAACCTTTACTACCTTGAAAGAGGAAGGTTTTAAGGTGAAATTTGATAAACGGGAAATGAGTCCTGGACGAAAATTTTATCACTGGGAATTACGCGGCGTTCCAATTCGAATAGAGATAGGCCCCAGAGATGTTCAGAAGGGGAATGTTTGCTTAGTGCGCCGTGATACCAAGGAAAAGATATTTATCCCACAAACAGAAGTCACCAGTGAAATTCGTAAACTTTTAGAGCAGATTCAAAGTGATCTATGGGAAGCAGCTAAAGCCCGGCATATTAAATGGAACTTACGAACATCGAATCTGGAAGAAGCATTAGATTTTATCGAGTCTGGAAAAGGATTAGCAGAAATTCCATTTTGCGGCAAGGAATCATGTGCTGCTGCAATTGAGCAACGGTTAGAAGGATTAAAATTCTTAGGTATTCCAGAAGAGTATATTCCAGCTTTAAATGATAAATCCGCTGAAGAGAAGGATATTTATTGTGCTCATTGTCAGGAAAAAGTTTCTCAATATTGGCGGATTGGTCGATCATATTAATAATATCATATTAATAACAATTCTTCTGTCCTTTTTTCCAGTTTATCTATAAATGCTAAATTCTCCTTTATGAGTTAAATAGGAGAAGAAAGCAGTTAAATAGTGTGAAAAAGATAGGATCTAGTGCTAAAAATGAAGTTCACTACTATTTTATATCGCCTGCGTCATATTGTTTTTCGTGGGGCAATTAAAATTATTAAATTCCCTAACCCGGAATTAATCCAAGGCGAAAATGCAATAAAGCAATTAGCTGAACGAATTAAATCCGATGGGTTATCCAAGGTTTTAATCGTCACCGATGCAAATTTACACAAAATTGGTTTGCTGGATTCCCTTAAAGAAGCGTTAAAAGCTGAATCAATAGATTTTGCGGTGTATGATGATGTCCAGCCGAATCCTACTATTGAAAACATCGAAAACGCTTGTCATGCATATTTGAGTGAAAATTGTGATGGATTCATCGCATTCGGCGGTGGTTCCCCTATGGACTGTGCTAAAGTTGCAGCATGTCGCGTGGTAAAACCGAAAAAACCAGTTGTTAAAATGAAAGGGCAATTTACAATTTTGAAAAAACTCCCTCCATTTTATGCAGTTCCGACTACTGCTGGAACTGGTTCAGAAACTACGGCTGCCGCAGTAGTAACAAATCCTGAAACACATGAGAAATTTGTAATTGTAGATTTGAATATCATACCCCATGTTGCAGTTTTAGATCCTCATTTAATGGTTGGTCTACCGCCATTTATTACCGCTACAACCGGTATGGATGCTTTAACTCACGCGGTTGAGGCAGTCATTGGGTGGCATGGAACGAAGTTTATCTGGGGTTATTCTGAGAAAGCCACCAAACTGATCTTTGAGAATCTTGAAAAAGTGTATCAAAATGGATCTGACCTTGAAGCTCGAACAAACATGTCTTTAGCTGCTTTTTACGCAGGTATGGCATTTACTCGAGCATCTGTAGGTTATGTTCATGCAATTGCACATAATCTTGGGGGACTTTATGGAGTTGCCCATGGGTTAGCCAATGCTGTAGTTTTACCTTATATGCTAGAAGCATTTGGATCAAAAATTCACAAAAAATTGGCTCGTTTGGCCTTAGCTGGTGGTTTAATTTCAGCTTATTCTAATCCAAAGGATGATGCTGAGATTTTCATTCAAAAGGTTAAAGATATGAATAAAAATATGGGAATTCCTACATACATTAAAGAATTAAAGGAAGAAGATATTCCCTTATTGGCAAAACGCGCTGCAAGTGAAGGCAATTCTGCGTATCCCGTTCCAAAGATATTCTATCCTGAGGATTTTAAAAAAATATTACATAAATTACTACCTTCTAATGAGTGAAGCTAGAAATTTTATCAAAACCGAATTTTTTATTAATTTTTAATTCTATTTTTATCCAATATGATGAAAGCTGATAATACCCGATATCGAATAGATCAAATCCATGCTAAAAGTCTTGAAGGTAATTCAATCGGGGATTCTACAGGAAAATACGCTTCAATCTATTTACCACCTGGTTATTTTTCTCCAGAAAATGTTCAACTCAGATTTCCGGTAATTTATCTATTGCACGGTTATTCCGGGGATATAGATGATTTACTAATTATTTCTAAGAACGATATCCCCAAACATTATTCCCTACTATATAGGCTACTTTTAAGGCGATTCTTTGCCAATTTTCCCACATTTGAAGTTTTGGATGATTTAATTGTCACTGGAACACTCAAACCGTTTATTTTAGTTCAACCAGATGGTTCTTTATCGCTTGAAAATATCTACTGTGAAAAAGGTTTCAATGGCAAAATCAAAAAGAAAGGATCGTTATATCTCAATTCACCTTATACCGGTCGATATATGGATTATATCTTTGATGATGTTATCGAATATGTAGATTCATATTACAGAACTATCCCTGAAAAAAGCAATCGGGCATTGGTGGGCGCTTCAATGGGAGGTTTCGGTGCTTTATTAGGTGGGATTTTCAAAAGCCATCTTTTCGGTTCTATTGCTGCTTTAAGTCCCAGTATTTCTTGGTTAGACTTAGTGAACAGAGAAGAAATCGTTCCTTTTTACCGATTAATCTATGGAAAGCGAAAAGCAACGAAAATCGGCCGAAGGGACCTTAATGATATATTACATACAGCTAATTTGGTTTTTTCAAAAGAAAATCCTCTAATTCCTTCGATAAAGCGTGATAAGAACGGGAATTTCAAGATGTTGAATAAAAAGGTCAAATCTAAATGGAAAGAATTCGATTTGAAATTCATGGTTGAAAGAAATCTCAATGTCTTTGATGGTTGTAATTTGCTGATAACTTGCGAAGAAACAGATGAATATGGATTTAAGGATCAAATCGAACAATTTTTACACACACTAAAATCTCAAGGTATATCAGTTACAGTAGATATCTTCCAAGATAGATTTGCCAGCCGAGTTTCACCCCATATGATTGGAATTGTAAAAAAAATTCTTCCCGCTTTCGAATTCTGTGCGAAAAACTTCTCCTACTAGTGGGGTATTTTCATCTTTTGTTTACTCTGCCTCACAGAGAATATTGGCCATTTAAAAAGTCAAAAAATAAATGTTTCTTATGAAATATAGAAATTCCCGCTTTACACAACAGATCCTTGCATTAGGATTTTTAACACTTTTTTTCATGGGATTAGTGTTTAACGATGGAACTATAACAAGTTCTGAAAAATTAACACCGAAAGAAAGTACCCCTTTATCTCTTGAGAGAAGCCAGATACAAGCACAAATTATTTTTAATGAAACCCAGTTGGCAGATTTTGCAAGCAGCGGAGATGGTAAATCTTGGGAAACTGCGTATATTATAGAAAATTTAGAAATTGAACAAAATATCACTGATTATGGAATATTTATGGCTAATATTTCTCAATATGTCATATTTCGCAATATTTACTTCCACAATCATTATCCTGGAGATGATTCTTCTTCATTATTGCTCGAAAACGTAGAACATTTGCGAATTGAAAACTGTATTTTTCGTTCTTATACGATGAAAATATCATGGGGGATTAAAATTGAATCATGCAACTCGATTAACCTTCAAGAAGTAAATATATATGACTATTTCTACGGTGTCTCCTTGAATAATAGCTTTAATTTTCTCATTAATGGGTCCTATTTATCCAATCAAATATACTCTCAACTTTCCTTTAAAAATAGTCAAAATATATCAATTTTAAATAACCGAATGTCTTATCGAAATGAATTTGAAGATCATGGAGATAATCTTGCAATCAGTTCATGGAACATTTCGGATTGTGAGATCATGGGTAATACTATTGAATTGAAAAACCAAGATATTTTTTTCTGGGAAACAGAGAATGTATCATTTTATAACAACTATTTACCAAATACGGCTTTTTATGAAGTATGCAACTTAAAATTCAACGGTAATGAAGTTTATAACGGGTTGAGGGTTGATTCTGCGCGAAACGTTTCAATCGCACAGAATATTTTTAGGGAAGGTGAATATGGGATTTCGGGAGATAATGCTTATAATTTTACAATCGAGCAAAACACCTTTCGTGAGATTAATGGAGAAATTTTTCATTTTCGCTATTATTCCGTTGCCCCGTATACACACGATAAATTCTGGCTTACAATTCCCACTAATACAACAGAACTGATTCAGAAAAATACCATTTTTGTAGCAGGACCTGGCTTGTGGAGAAATTTGCCATCAAATATTATTACCAAGGGAAATATTATTATTCCACATCTTGGATTTTTAATATTATTAATTGTATCGCTTTATTGCCTATTGACCATTCTCTACGGTTTCTGGATAAATCGAAGGAAAGTGAAATTCATTCAAAAACTTAACTTCAAATTGTCAAGTCAAGAAAATTTGTATCCTAATGAGAGCAATTTTCAATTACTGACAAAAATGGAGAAAAGTAAATTCTTGCAAGTATCAATCTTAATATTTACTCTTTGGGGTATCTATGCAAGCTTTGTTTACTCTGAGATATATTTCATGGGAGACTTGGTGTCTTCTTTCATATATCTTTTTACAAAGACGAATTATCAATCAAATCTTTCCCTTATGACTTTATTAAGCAATGTAGAATTTACAATCTTCGGTTTTTTATTATGTTACTTCACGTACCTTAAATTTCACAAAATAAACAAAGTTCCGAAAGTTTTACCGCCGTTTCAGCAAAGTTTCACTAAAAAAGAGAGAGTTTTGACTGTTGTTGCTATTGCAGGATTGATTATTTTTCTCATCTCACTTATCATTTATACTATGGTTGTGATTTACAACGGAAATTATCCTGGTGTTGCTCTAATTATTGGAATTTTGAGTGTAACTATTTTCATGATTAATTTGGTTCTCAAAATTGCCCGGAAAACTCACTATCTCGCAATTGAATTATTATTGCTCGGAATTATATTCATTGTGGGATATATTCTAATTGTCAATTCGATCGATTCATCAATTATTTCGATGAAGCCACCCCAGGAAGTTTATTCAACTGGAAAACTTCTCACGTGGGGTTTTATCATTATGGGGTGTATCGCAGAGTTACGTGCCTATATAGGTGTAGATGATTTTAAAATGGAGCAAGGAGGTAAAAATTTCGATGGAACAGAGAAAGGAAATCAAAATTGAAGAGAATAATTCTAATTCTTATAAATCTAAGAACGTATCAGAACAGACTTCTTCAAATTCCGATGAAGGAAATTCCTTACCTCTCTTAGTTTTGAATGATCTCTTGAAGGTACCTATTCGCTTCAATATAATGTTTCTTCTCTATACTTATGAACGCTTAGGGTTTACCCGTTTGCAGCATTTACTTAAATGCTCTCCAGGAAATTTGAATCATCACCTAATAAAGCTGATTGAAGCGGGTTGGATTGCTGATACCATCGTTTTTTCTCCGCGTCCTTTGAAAATTTTCAAGATTACTCCAGAGGGCAAGGATGAATTTAGTGATTACGTGCAGCATTTACAAAAAATTATTAAAAATCTGCGATAAGCTATTTAAACAATACATCTTTTTCCTTAATCACTAATTAGCATGGTTTTTTGCCCGTTTTTTCGGTTTTGAACTACTACGGCAGATAATATTACCAGTATTCCCCCGATTAGCATCCTAACCGTGAATTCCTTGCTTAAAAACAAAACACTATATACTGTAGAAACAACCGGCATAATAAATCCTGTATACACCACATATTCGGTTTTTACCTCATTTCCGGAAATTCCGACTAATTGAATCACATAAGCCAAACCCGTACAAACAACACCTAAATATACCATGATTGCCCATTGACCCAGAGAAAGAACCATAATTTGAGTAGCCAACCCAGTTCCAAACGCGAAACTTACTAAAATAATTGAGCTGATAACCAAGACTGATGCAATTGAATAGAGTGGAGGCATTTTTTCTGCAATAGGCTTGGAAAAACTGCTGTAAGCACCCCAAGATGCAAAGGCAACTATTGAAATTATATCTCCTTTAATTTTACCTGCGGAAAATGAGAATTTGTCATCTGTGATAAGGAATAAAACTCCAATGATGGCGATCGCTATGCCGAATATAAATTTCAGTTGTGGTTTTTGCTTGAAGAAAAAATAATTTAATATTATTACCCATATAATTGATGTTTGGGCAATTATCGATTGATTTATAGGAGAAGTAAATTGTAATCCATAAAATTGTAAAATATATGACAATGTAAACGGACCTAGCGCAAATAAGAACAAAGCTTTAAAATGAGTCCGAAAAGCCAATAACCAAGCTTTAATTTCTCCTTTTATCCCTAAAAATATGATGAGAACAATACTTCCCATCAACACTCTTAAGAAGACGAAACTATATGAAGAAAGAGGTGGCATCACTATCGTGGCGAATGGGAAAGTAAGCCCCCAGATGAAGTAAGCTACGAATGCTAGAAAATAGTGTGTTGCAGTTTTCATTCCTTGAGAAAATTAACCTTTCAAAAGAATAAAATTTTTTGAAATATTGATTAATAATGCTATTCTTTAAATAAAGAAGGGAGAATTAATTTATAGTGACACGAAAACCAACTTACGGTTTAATTGCTGAGGATATTGCCCACAAAGGAGTTTACTTACTTGAGAAATCCGATTCATTATTAGATGTAATTTCCGTAATGGATAAAAAATTAATTTCTGCGGTAATTATTGAAGATATCGAAAGTCTGGGGCAATATTACATTATTTCCCATACTCAAATTATTAATTTCCTCGCAAAGTACTTTAAGTCTCCAAGGAAATCTCAAAGGAGTAAATCAAGACATCAGCACACATTAAATTCACTATCAGAAATAAAAGCCAAAGAATTAATGCGTGGACCGCTTACTTTGATTCCAAGAAGTACACCTATAGATGAAGTCGTGCATTTCATGAATAAGATGGGATACAAACGAGTTGTGGTAGGAAATGAGTACAATCAACCCATTGGTATCATTTCCACGAAAGATATAATTCGATGGACTACAGATATTCTTCCAAAAGGTCATCCCATAATGATTTTTATTCAAGAGACTAAAACAGGACTTGTTCTTGCTAGTCACATGTTCAGGGATGATGTAGCAGAATCCTATATAGATCTTCTTGGAGGTACTTTATCTGCAATTGAGAAAATAACCGATGAAGTATTAAAAAATTCTGGAAATTTACGCTATATTGAAAAAGATTATTATGATATCATGTTTGAAGCTAATGAGTATATAACCGTTATTTTAGTCTGTGATGAATCATCAATTGAACTGCGAATCAAATTACGCGCCTTTATGCGACGATTTATGGATCAATACTCCCAAGAGTTAGAATTACGAAAAAAAACGAATTATGTGAGAGAAATCTCACTGTTTAAACTGCGGCCGTTAATTGAAATATTAGAAACCGATTAATCAAACAATTTTCTCAGAGTACTCGGGTAGTTACCGTCCCATCTGCTTGTCCGAAATAAGCTTTCACTGCCATACCTATAAAAAATCCCGTTTCTACCACTCCTGGGATCAGTTTCAGCTGTTTATTCAAAGTATTTGGATCTTTGATAATTCCGAATTCTGCATCCAGTATGAAATTGCCGTTATCAGTAACCACTGGTCCTGCTTTGTTTTTTGCCATCCGTAGCACTGTCTTTCCGCCCAATTTTTCGATCTTTTTCTGAATCGGGACATAAGCAAATGGGATAACTTCAATGGGGATTCCTTTGTGCCATTGTTCTCCTAAATATTGAGACTCTTTTCGAAAATCAGCAACAATGACGAGTTTTTTACTGTTACTTGCCACAATTTTTTCCTGCACATGACATCCTCCCCCTCCTTTAATCAAATTTAAGTGGGAATCTACCTCATCAGCACCATCGATATCGACATCAATTTCTGGGTATTGTGATAGTGTTCCTAATGGTAAACCCGCTTCTACTACCAATTGAGTGGATTGAAAGGAAGTAGGGATGCAAGTTACCTGCAATTTTTCTTCTTTTACACGTTGAGCTAAGCGTTCAACTGCATAGACTACGGTAGATCCACTTCCGATACCTAAAACCATATTGTCTTGAACAAATTCATCCACCGCCGCATATCCGGACTTTTTCTTAGCTTCTTCAATATTAGATGAATCCATGAGATAACTAACAATTGTTATGCAAAAAATTTATTGAATTTAATATCTTTTTCATCATATGAAATATGCGGAAAAGCTTGCTGAAATTCTGGCAAAAATAATCGATCATCCGGAGCTTACAGCATCCAAATTGAACCGCTTTATCGAATCTGCAAAAAAAAGCGTTGATGCGGATTTCACTATCATTTGTTTTAAGCTTCAAAAAATCTTGGGCGAAAAAGGTCCAGTTATAGCTGAAACCGTTGCAAAAAAATTCACTCCCGAAATATTGTCTCAATTTCCTTTAATAACTAGAGTAGAAGCAGAAGGGGCTTATTTGAATTTCACTATAAATAAATCTATCATGGCTCAAGATGTTATTCGGCTTGTAAATGAAGACGTCCACCAGTATTCGATTTCTCAGCGAGATCCCAATTTTCAACCCCAAAAAATTGTTATCGAATATCCTTCTCCAAATACTAATAAACCCTTACATTTTGGCCACGTTCGTAATATGCTTCTTGGTCAATCTTTGGCGAAACTTAACCGCAAGATGGGACACAAAGTTTTTGAGACAAATCTTCTCAATGACAGAGGAATTCACATTTGTAAAAGTATGTGGGCTTATCAACGATTTGGTAAAGGAAAAACTCCTGAATCTGAAAACCAAAAACCAGATCACTTTGTGGGGGATTATTACGTTAAATTTAATCAAGAAGAAGCCCGTCGCCGTAAAGAAGTGGAAAATTTAATCAAGGAGCTTGAAACTGAGAAGAAAAAAGATGCACCTGAACAAAATTCTTTAAAAATAACACAATTAGAAGAAGAAATAGATAAATCTCCATATGGACAGATGCAAAATGAACTTAAACAGATGTTAATTGATTGGGAAAATAATGTTACAGAAGTGCGTGCAATATGGAAAAAAATGAATTATTGGGCTGAAAAGGGATTTAAAGAAACATTTTTAAATTTCAAAATTAGCCATGATAAAACGTACTATGAGAGCCAGATTTACGATAAGGGTAAAAGTTTGGTTCTAAAAGGATTAGAAAATGGCATATTCGAAAAATTCCCTGACGGCGCAGTAATCGTACGCTTTTCTAAGAAGGGTCTACCCAAACAAAAAGTTTTACTACGCAGTGATGGTACATCACTATACATCACACAAGATCTCTATTTAGCTTATCAGAAATATCAAGATTTTGCTTATAATGAATCCATTTATGTGGTTGGAAATGAACAAAATATGCAAATGAAGATTTTATTTGAATTGTTGAGTCAACTCGGGTTACCTACCAACAATGTTCACTACTCATATGGTATGATATATCTAAATTCAGGTAAAATGAAATCGCGCGAAGGAAAGGTAGTGGATGCAGATAATGTCATATCAGACTTGACAAAATTGGCAGAAAAGGAAATTTTAAAAAGAGATCAAAATATCGATGAAGTTGAACTGAAAAATCGGGCGAAGAAAATTGCTATGGCTGCACTCCGTTTCTTTATTTTGAAATATGAGTATTCTCGGGATTTTCTGTTCGATCCCGAGCAGAGTATCTCCTTTGATGGAGAAACAGGTCCGTATATATTATATGCTTATGCTCGTATTTGTTCAATTTATCGAAAGGTTAAAGCAAAAGGAATGGATATTCCGTTTGATCCTAATAGAGACATGGTCAATAATGAGTTTAAAATAGAAAAAGTAGATTTCGGTCTCTTGCAAGATCAAGAAGAAACAGCATTGATTTACTTACTTCATCAATATCCCCAAAAAATGAGTTATTCTTGCTCAACTCTTCGTCCTCATGAATTAATGCGGTATGTTCTTGAAGTGGCTCAACAATTCACCCGCTTTTATCATGCTTGTCCAGTATTGAGCGAAGAGACTAAATTGAAGAACGCCCGATTGGCTCTTTGTGAGACCACACGGCTTGTAATCAAGGACATCCTTAATTTATTCGAAATTCAAGAATTAATTGAAATGTAATAAGAAGAAAAAATATGTATAGTTAAAGTTCATGTTCGTAGTGATCCCATTCACTCTTTTTTATACCTAATTTCATTAATATTGAAAGGAAATTGGAATCTCCATGCTTTTTGGCATATAGAGATACTTTTTTAATTTTCATGGTTTTCTTTAAATAACTAAAAAGTTCTCGAAAAATCATTTCTTCAATCCCTTTTTTAAAAGCATCTTCTTTGCGGGTAATCACATCGTGAAGAACACAATGCTGTCGTCCTAAATAATCATTCCAGATACTGAAAAATCCTGCTCCAACAATTTTATCATCTTCTTTTGCGACTACCATAGCATTTCGCAGGCGAAGATCCCGGCTACGTTCTTCTATTTCCTTGTTGAACTTTTCAAGATCAACTTCACCCACACGATATTCAAATGCTTTCAGTAAAGCTTCCAATTGCTCTTTATCTTTGCGTGGATTATATCTTGCAATTTTAATTTCTGCCATATTAATCTTCCTATAATATTTTCTATATTTCTCTATTAGTATCTATCTTTAAAAAAAATGATGCTCAAAATTTAATATAACATGAAAATTCCAATTAAGAAATGGACTTCAAGAGCTAAATTGCCTAAAATTGCTAAAAATGGAGACGCGGGCGCCGACTGCTTCATTCATGGGTTTAAAAGAATTGTGAATTCCACAGAAAAGATTTTAGAAGAACTTGAGGTAGATGAGTACACTCTTCAACCATTAGAACGAATTTTATGTCCATTGGGATTTGCTACTGCGATACCCGAAGGATTTTATGCCGCAGTTGTCCCAAGGAGTGGACTTTCACTGTGGAAAGGGTTATCAATTGTTAATTCTCCTGGTACCATTGATGCGGGTTATCGTAACGAATGGGGTGCTATTGTAGTAAACATATCCAATTCGCCAGTGACTTTGCATAAAGGTGATAAAATCTGCCAACTGATAATTCGCAAAATGGTGGATTATGAATTCGATGAAGTTACCGAATTACCGAGTTCGGAACGGGGTTTGGGTGGTTTTGGTTCGACGGGGTATTAAACTTAACGTAGTTCACTTGTACTGCGCTTAAATCTCAGGATAAAAGCCTCTGCATACGAGCACTTAATTTGTATTACACTTGTATCACATTTGTATTACCAGCCAATTTTTGGAAGAAGTGAAAAAGGTATTCTCATTGATTGGAATTATAAAAATAACGAATTGATGAAAAACTATTCCACAGCTAATTTTAAAATGATCAAATATGATCATTCATCACAACGTTAAAATATATCTTCATGAAATTTATCCATATGTTAACAATCTCAGAATCTGCCGCCTTAATCGGCGTC
>CAYRPF010000023.1:0-11773 GCA_964426185.1 uncultured archaeon
ACTATATCCATCCACCCATCTTGATTGATATCAACCAGCGCTGAATGCATAATTTGATATGGAACAACTAAGCGATTTTCAATATATAATGATTTGTTGTTTGAATAAACACCATAAATTACAACCGAATATTTATCATTAGCATAATCAGGGGCGACAATCTCTGTTTTACCATCATGATCCATATCCCATGCATAAATATTATAATGATGACTCTCGTATGTCCCGTTTAAGGATTCAAAATTATAGCGGGTATTCCAAATTGACTGCCACTGGCTTGTTTCATCATTATAATCTATAAATTTAAAATCATCTTGAAAATCACTTAATACAACTTCAATGTTCCCATCCCCATCAAAATCCCCAGTAGCCATATCGAATATGTTTTGTAAATAATCGTATTGGCGAGGTTCACCCATGGTAAGACTGAGATCTTCGTTCCAAATTGTCAATTCTCCATATCCAATATCTGCACTTTTTCTGTAGCTTCCGTATGCTAGATGGTATGATCCATCGTTAACAGGGTCTGAATACCAATTATAATTTGTTTTCCACGTCAATTCTGGAGCCAAAGCATCTTTTGGGCCATTAGTGGTGATATCAAAATAGATCATCACTGTGGCGTTTGTGTTTGCTTCCATCATACCAGGAATTTCAAACCACAATCGACCAGTAGCGTTAGTTAATGCATTAAAAGTATCAGTTGGAATAAATCGGGAATGAAGCAAATATTGATTTGAATCCGAATAACTTACATTGGCTACAACCATATTTCCATTGCCATTATATTGAACCACTCGAACAGAATTTTCATCAAATTCTACGGAACTTAATCCTAATGCTTCTAATTGCTCCGTAAAATTAATATACATGTTAATAGAATAATCTGTTCGATTGTAATAAGTGGAATTTATTTCAGCTGGTAATCGATAGGTCCAATCTGTGTCCCACCATTCGTATTTCAATCCTGGATCGTATTCTGCAGCTACGCTTGGTGGATTATATTTTCCCGTTATTATATCCATCGGCGTTTTCCCTACGTCTTCTGCAAGATTATTCCCAGAAAAGAAATCTTCTGGTGAATTCAGCATAGTATCGGGATTTGAAATCATTGCATTATTTCCGTGCCAAATAGACAAAGAGAATAGAAATAACACAAAGATACTTGAAATATATCGCGTTTTTTTAGAATTCATGTTACAACCTCTTGTTTGAATTTTGTTTCTAATTACAAATAATAATTATTTCATAGAAAATAATTTAATGAAAAATAAATGAGCTTGAACCTATAAACTTATTCCCTCCATCATAATTCCCCCAACAGATTTAAAAAATCAAATTTTGTATATGAATGATAAGATCAACATATATATCCTTAGCAAACAACCAAAAAATAATCAGTTCTAAATATGCTTCTATGATTCCGATTATTGTATCACTGATATAATGGCATCCCAACATAATTCTTGAAAATCCAATTAGCAAGTTTAAAATAATTACTAAGGAAAAGACCCATGTTGGCAACCAGAGCAAGGTTATCAATCCAAATAAGATGGTGGAATGATGACAGTGTCCTGAAGGAAAACTATAACCATGGCCGGTGCTGTCCAACCGAATTATTGTAGAATCTTGCTTAAATGGTCGAGGACGTTTGACGGTATATTTAATGAAGAAATAAGAAGCAAATGATTGGAAAAATCCCGTGAAAAAAATCGCAAATAGGGTAAAATCATGAATAATCAAACCATAAATCCCTAAGATAACAACTACAATTAGCCATTCCCTCGGATCGCCCAAAAATGAGATAAATTGCCATATTTTACGCTGCTTTAGCAAATTTTCATGGTTGTATAGAGCGGTAGTTGTTTTTTTATCCCAAATATCAAGTTTTGGAAAGAATTTTCCAAAGAAATCTCTTGAATCTTTATGCCCTTGCCTTGATTCTTGTTCTTCATTTGTCTGAATGGTAGAATTCGCTTCATTCATATTTATTTCTCTCACTTTACTGTTAATTGCTCTCTGATATTATTTTTTTTGGTTTTAGAAAAGGTTTTTAATTGATAGGCTAATCGGTGAAGCTTCAATATTTCAAATGGAACTTGAAATAAAAATCGAACATGAAATCCAGAATATGTTCTAATTCGATAAAACCTAAATAAATGAATATAATTTTTGCTAAGACCTTTTGTAATAAAATATTCACAAATCTCTGAAAGCGGTGTAGATTTTTGAAATAAGTAGAAAAATGATGCCCGAAGAGCCCATTTATAGGCTTCAATCAGGTATTTCGAAAATTTTTTATGAAAGGGAATCAAGGCAATTGCACCGTAGGAAAGAATCAGCGTCATTGCCAAAGACTTGAAGATTTGTATATTTGAATAATGATCATGTTTAATAGAGAGATCTATCTCACCGTAAAGAAGTTTTGCGCCTTGTTTTAAAGAATCCAAAACGATTTGATCAGGTGCAAGCAACCATGCTACAGCACGATTAACCGATAAAATTTTGTGAAATCGTTCATTTTTCCAATCGTCCTCTCTACATATAAAATGCGAACAGAACATTCCAGTTCTTCTTTCTACTACTTGCAGAATTCGTTCGATAAGGTTACTGGAAGGTAAGATATATCCATATTTAATTTCGATGGTTTGAAGCAGCTGATGTACTTTTTTAATACGTCGAAATGGGATGGAATTTGAGACAACAATTAATAAATCGATGTCTGAATTTGGTGTGGAACCTCCAATGGCTAAAGAGCCAAAAAGCATCACTCCTTTAATTGCATAAGCTCCTAAATAGGATGTCACTGCAGAAATTACTTCTTTCACATATATTTGAGCATGAATTGGGAGGAAGTTAATATTTAGAAGTATTTCTTTTTCATTTGCTGCTGATTTACCCACTTTTTGTAAAGAATTAGGTGAAGAAATGGAAGATCTCACGATAAAATTTCACACATTATTTGAAAGTAAAGGAATCAAATTAAGGTTTATGTTCTTTCTTGATGATGTTCCACCTATTTTTGAAACCATTTCACAATTTGTGCATAAATATAAAGTTCTACTTATGAAAACGGAGTGGTATCTTCATACAACTGATTTAATTGACCAATTTATCCGGGACACTGTGGCGCTTTCACAAGTCGAATTTTCCCAATTTAAATGCAGCTTTGAACCCAGAATGTATTGCGTCTAAAATTGTTCCCACTTTTTTCGCATCTCCGACATATTTAATTTTCGGTTTTTTCGTTTTCTCTATTTTTTTCTGTTTCTCACGTGATTTGATGTATTCTAAAATTTCTTCTCCAATTGTGCGATTTGGGGTTACACCTGTTGCTAAAAGAACGTTGTTTACATCAGTTAAAGTGTGCATATTACCGTTTGTTTTATTTTCTTCCAATGATCTTTCTTGATAAACAACCTTATTTCCCTCGATTCTCTGCACATTTACATTCGTATGAACTTCTATTCCTAATTTCTTTAGTTCATCTAAAAAAACCCATTTTGTGGATTTTCCAATGCCGTTACCAATTTTAGGGAGATATTCCAGCAGAATTACTTCACGATCACCTTGATAAGTCCGTTGCATGGCTTCGTCAGCAGTTAATCCTTCATAAAAACTTAAAAAACGGGCAATCTTGGGATCCATTGCTCCTTTTTTGGCTGCCCAAATAGCTGTTTCCACTCCAGTTGCCGCTCCACCAATAACTACTACTTTTTTACCTATAGCTACATTTCCATTCAAAGCTTCGTCTGCAGGACTCACCGGGCATTCATCGGTTCCTTCAATACCAAGAATTGGAGGTATTTTATAATTTACACCAGTTGCAATCAAGATATAATCTGGATTTTGCTCCAAAATCTTCTCTGGACGGACTTCTGTATTTAGATGCAGCTCAATCGGCAAAGAATTTATCTGCTCTTGATAATAGTCAATGATGCGTTTCAAGTCTTCTCTTCCAGGAGGGACATGTGCTACATTTATTTGTCCTCCTATGGTGCTGGATTTTTCATAGATTATCACTTGATGACCATTACTCGATGCAACTCGAGCAGCTTCTAAACCCGCAGGTCCTGCACCAATGATTACAATTTTCTTGGGATTGTCGATTGATTTTATTTCACTTATCTTATTTTCATTCATAGCTAGTGGATTAACCATGCAAGATAGTGATTTCAATTGGAAAATCGCATCAAAGCAACCTTGATTACAACCTACACAATATCTTAATTGAGTAAGATTGTCCGTTTGCACCTTTTTAGGAAGATCTGGGTCGGCTACTAATGGACGTCCAAAACAAATGGCGTCTGCATAAAAATCTTGCAGTAATGATTCACCTATACGAGGGTCATTTATTCTGTTGCTCGCAAATACTGGAATATTTACCACTTGCTTGATTTCTTTGGCTAAATAGGCAAATGCTCCTGAAGGAGTATCCATTGGAAGTTGGGGAACGCGTGTTTCATGCCAACCTCCAGTTACGTTCAGATATTCAATCCCAGCTTTGGCATATTCCTTCGCCACGATTTTTTTCTCTTTGTAGGTATTACTCCCGGGAACAAAATCATCGCCCGAAAGCCTACAGCCTATGATAATTTGATGGCCAATTCTTTTTTTCAATTTTTGAATTAATTCGAGTGGAAAAGTTAATCTTTCTTGGATATTATTGCCTCCGTAACGATCTTTTCGTTTGTTTTTAAGCGGAGAAAGAAACTGATCGATCAGATAACCTGCAGAGCTTACTATTTCCACACTATCAAAACCAGCTTTAACCGCGCGTTCGCCTGCAACACATATATTTTCAATTACTTCTCCCACTTCAGTGGTGGTTAATTCACGCGGTACTTCATGTGTGAAGCGTGAATATACAGCAGAGCTGGATACAGCTTGTTCACCGATAATCTGACTGTAAGCATACGCACCAGCATGATATAATTGAGCGCAAATTTTGGCACCTTCTTTGTGGACTACTTGGACTAGATTGGCCAGTCTTGGAATATATTTGTCATCTTCGATGGAAAGCATAAGTGGAGCACCGGCACCTCTGCGGGAAACAGCAATGCCTCCTACAATAATCATTCCCACGCCACCTTGAGCACGCCTTTGATAAAACCTAATAATTTTTTCCGAAACAAAGCCCTCTTCTGAAGCACCTAGATGCATAGCCGGCATTATCATTCGATTTCGAAGTGTCAATTTTCCGATTTGAAGTGGTTGAACCAATTTATGAAATTTCATGATATTTAGCTGATTCATGCAGCTTAAAAATTCTTTTTTTCATTGTTCTGAAAGTACGTGAATGATTATTTTTTCCTTTAGAAAAAGAAAAATTAGAAAAAGATATTAGTGAAATCAAAGATGCTTTTGAATACAGACTCCAAATTCTCAATTAAACAAGCAACTCGGTAATAATCATAAAAAGTATGACCATCTTGAATCAACTGCGTGTTTGGTGCCAGAGACATCCATTTCGTTTCTAAAATTGCACCGTCTCGTCGAAATTTCTGAATTAAAGACATGACATTTTCATTCATTCCTATGGAAGAACCCTTTTCTGATACAAAATCGCGCAGTAAATCGGCCAATATTCCGAATTCGTCATGAATAATCACAAAAAAATCCTGCAAATATTCTAAAAGATTTAATTCAACAATAATTTTGTAATGATTTACAAGTATGCTTGCGATTTCTTTTAGATTATCTCCGACATCTTCAATTATTTTAGCCAGTAAGCGCAAATCGATTAGTTTTTTATGCGAATAATTCAAAGGTTTGGAAATTTGTGGATGTTCAAAGATGGTTCGTATTTGTCGAACAATGAAAAAGTAGTAGCGATCTATCTTCTGATCTTGCAAATTTAAAGATGGCAAATTTTCCAAAGACTCGGTTTTTAAAGCATCTTGAAGGTCATCGAGCATCCAAATCAAAATACTAAAACATTCTCGGATATAACGTGGAATTTCTTCTTGGAATATGTTCTCTGGGCTTTCAGAAAAGACATTCTTGATTAGTAATTTATGATTGGAAACTTGGTTTAGATTCCAATTAAACAATAATCTTTCTTGAGCTTGTTCAATTTGCTCGATTAATTTCTTAGGAATATTGCCTTTACTGATTATTTCAACGCCTGCAGCTCCATTCATATAATAACTAATCAAAATAAGTTGAATTCCTTTCTGCTCGATAAATTTAGGGTTCTTTTTGATAACTTCATCCAAATCAAATAAAAAAACTTTACTTTGAGCCGATTTTTCCAAAGAAGTTGGATATAGGGCCAATGAACCATCAGGTTGTTCGAACATATTAATGATTGCATCTGAACTTGTGTTAGATGAAGAATTGGAGTCTGTCTTAGGTTCTAACCCGTGCTTTTGAATCCAATATTTAGGAAGGGTAATGGCATAACTGTATTTGGCAAATTTTTGAATTTTTCTCCGATTGATTTCCATTATAGGTTCATCTTGTTGTAAAAAATACCGAATATACTAGTTAATATTATATATAAAATATAAATTCTCGTTTTTTTTTCCTCTTGGTTCTTGAGATTTACTTGAAATTGAGCAATACTTTTGATAAAACATTGAAGATTTCTCCGCTTTCTCCCCAGATAGTTACATACTTTGGAGATTGTTGTTTGTGCGTGGAATTACTTTCAATAACAAATGGATAGCTAAAAATATAACCAATAAATTTTTGATCTTTCAATATTATCTCCATAATGTTAAATTCGCTCCCTTGTATGTTGGAAAAATTAAAGTTATTTTTAGCCGGATCTTGCTTCATTATTTGATATTGAGATAAATTGCGTGTTTTTTCTTCAATATATCCTTTGCGTTCGAGTTTATAGCGAAATTTTATTCCATTGATATGATATTGATGGAGAAATTGGATGATCTGATCTTGTCTACTTTCTGGATGAACTTCAGCCAGAAAAATCCCCCCAAATAGTGGATAAGGGTCTTGTTCTTTAATAAATTCCAAGGCAGTAAGTCGAAATTGCCGTTGTTCGTTATTAATCGTAATAGTTATACCATATTCTCCGTTAAAAATTTGTAAATTGGAAGATTTTTGAATTTTATCAATCAATTTAACCGCAAAATTCGAAGCATGAGAAGGAATGGAATGATATAAAACGTTTTTTGATGAATCGCCCTTATTTTCGGCATTGATGGCATCAATAATGGTTACGATGTCATAAAAACTACTTTTTTGAGCTTGCAAGTGACTTACAGTTTGCTCAATTTCTGAATTAAGCATTTCTCGAAATAAATTCTTATCAATTATAGTATATTTCAAAGGATGAGTTCCAATCTGGATGATCCATCCTTGTTTTTTCAGATTCTTTAATCTTCGATAAAGTTGTGGTTTTTTAGAATTTTGGTTAGGAAACATGTGATGCTGAAGATTTTTAACCGACATTATCCCGTGTTGAAGTAGATAGAATATAATTTCTACATCCAACGGATGAGGGAAGAAATGTTGCAATTTTTGATGTAATTTACTTAACTGTAGGGAATCCACCATTAATCTTTGCACCATTCTGTCATTGAGAAAGACATTTTTTCGAGTTTCTGGTCTATTTGCTGACGAGAGGGTATTTCGATTGCTTTGGAAACAGATTGTAACAATTTATCTAATTCGTTTTGAGCTTGATTGACATTTTGTTGAAAATCTGCCAATCCTTGACCAAAAACTAAAGCTACAGGAAAAATTTCCACATGGTTAGGACCCAAAGAAGGAATTGACCATTGGAGTCCAATTGATAAATCTGTAGAATGAGGATGTAAAAAATCACGAAGCTTAAGGCGTTCTGGCGAGATCAAAATAGATTCAGGGGTGTTCCCTTCAAAATGTATGGGAATTCTATCTTTTACAGAAACAATCCCTGCAATTAAACCCTTTTCTAGAGGAAATCGCGAATCATATTGAAAAATTGCACCTGTAGTTGAATCGTAATCCACTCGGTCAGAATCATAGTAATCTTGACCGTAAATATCAAAGTCATAAAATTGATAGAAATTTATGTCTTTAAGTGGATTTGGTGTAACATTCCTAAAAGAATAGAAGAAAAGAATGTACGGTTTAGAAATAAAACGATAAACATCAACATATTCAATAATATAAGCAAGAAGTTCAGTGTCTTTTGGGGTTATTTTTTGAATTTCAGGATGGAAATTCATGATATATCGATATGTAAATCGTGAGAGAGTGGAATTTTTGTTGTGTTTTGCGTTAATCATTGCAAATATTGGCTGTTTGGAGGGATTATTTAGCGCATGCGAATTTTCTAAACTTCGTATTAAAATTGGAACGGAGCAATAATTAAATGCTAAACATGGACCGTTCAGATAAGGTTGGGGTAAATCTAATACTAACTGCTTTTGATATGATATTTTTTTTAAAGTATAACCAAATGAATATCCTTTTTCTTTGCAATTTACACAAATCGTTTCGTAATCAATTTCAACTTGCATGAAATTCACACCCAAAAGCGGATTGGAAAAAAATCAATTTAAGCAAAGATTAAAATCGTTCGATAAATTTATACGCCGCATATTGAAAGGCATCGAAGACATTGTTTCCTGTCTTAGCTGATGTTAATAAATAGGGACAGCCTAATTTATCCGCCTTTGCTACGATTTCATCAAGACTTACCTCTTGCTCAACTAAGTCAGTTTTTGTGGCAATAAGCATTATGGAAACCTTCCGATCCACGCTACTCTGCATATCATTTAACCATTGCTCTATGTTTTCAAAAGATCTTCGGCGTGAAATATCAAAAGCAAGAAAAGCAAAATCTGCACCTTGATAAAAACGCTTTCGATATGGACTCATAGTTGCTATTTGACCACCTATATCCCAAATCGAAAGAACTACTTTTGAATCTTCTTTAAAAGAAATTTCTTTTCTTAAAATATCCACCCCAATAGTGCTTATATAGCTTTCTTTGAATTGATTATCTACAAATCTCCGAATTAACGAGGTTTTTCCCACCATAGGGTCGCCTAAAACAATTATTTTTGCAGAGAAATTACCTTTGGGGAACTCAATTCGCTTTAAATTAGCTAAAATATGGATTATCGGGGGTATTTCAGATTGGATCTCATCACCATTAAGGACTAATTGTATTTTCTTCGCAATATGTTCTCCATAAACTTTCAATCGATTGTCTTGGACGGTTTTTTCTGCCAAAACGGTTAAGATTGCGTTTTCGCCTGCAGAAACAAATAGCATTTTTTGATCATCAACAGATAATATAGTAACAAATTCCTTAGCGGTTCCTAAATCAGTCTTTATACGATTAATAAAGGAATCAAATACAGCAGTAACTGCTCCGATAGCTTCATCTTCTGTTTGCTCGCTGTGCAATTTGCTATAAATTATTAATCCATCGCGATCGACTATTGCAGATGCCTTTATCTCTGGAACTTCATCCATCATTTCAGAAATTAATTGTTCGAATAATTCTGTATCAGTTTGTCGATTCATAAAGCTTCACAATTGTTATATGATGGTAATGCAGTTCTTTCCAAAAAATATTTGTTATTTTTCTTTGATAACTGGCCGGTAAAAATGTCTTGCTTTTAGTCTTAAGAAACAATAATGGATTTTTTCTTTTAAAATTGTCAAAATTTCAAATGGAAGCAAGAAATATCGTAGAATAAAAACATTAAAGTGAAAATTCGCTGGTAAATTTTGATGAAAAATATATTTAGGTATTATTGAAGATTCAGGAAGCAATTTGGGAAGGAGGGGAACTATATCTCGGGGATGATCTTTTTCATTAAAAAATCCGTTGTGTACCACTTCTTCTTTTTGGAATAATGAATGCAAAGGGGAGCGATAATCTCTTAGAATTCCCAAAATCATGCCTTGAATAAATGGCTTAGTTTTTGCTACTTTTATTTGAGAAATCAGATAATTTTTTGCATGGAATTGAAACTCTGCAATATCATTATCCAAATTTTTAGTTTTTCGATTATGAGAAGATGCAAATTGGGTAATTATTACAGGTTTACGCCGGTGGAAGCTATAAATAGTATCCAATATCCAAGAAAATTGGGGTAATCCTCCATAGGTAGAGTTAAATTGTAGATTTTTACATACAACATCAATTCTTTTATGTATCCCATTAAAAAGAATCTTATTTGTTGCAACACTGATTAATCGGCTGGGGTCCCAATGTTTTGTGTAATATATAAGATCAGATAAGAAACGGCGGGAGAAATAGCTGAAGGTATCTATTTCGTTACCAATTATCCAGAGAATTACGCTGGGATGGTTATAATCTCTATTTATCATTTGATAAATCATTTTCATGGCTAATTTTCGCGTTTTTGAATCATGAAGCCGAATATTCTTTACCATCGGAATTTCACTAAATATTAATATTCCCTCTTCGTCTGCTAAATCCAGCAAAGAGGGAACGTGAGGATAATAAGAAGGATAGAGAGTATTCATTCCTAAAGATTTCAACCGCAAGATATCACGCCGGTAAATCTCATTTAGATAATCCATTCCGTGTAGATTCTTTTCATCTCTAATCGCAGCTCCAATTAACCGGATTGGGCGATTATTTAAAATGATTTGTCCTTTCTTCACTTCGATTTGTCTAATTCCAAACCTGACTTCTTTATCTTCATCAATTCCGTTCAAATGAAGTTTGATCAAATATAAATCGGGTGTGTCTGGGGTCCACAGCGACGGATTTTGAATGTCTATATGAAAAAGAGTATTATAGTCTTTTGAATCTGCATCCAAGTCTAAATATTGGTGCTTTTTATTTTCCTTTCGTTCTTTTCGATTTAGTCGTTTTAAGAAATTCTTTGATTCAGAAGAAAAATACGTTTCCAAATCAATTATCTCATCGATCTGTTCAATTTCATCAAGAATTTCATCAAAATATTCTTCAAGTGATTCTTGATCGTGAGAAATATGATTTAAAGGGGGTAAAATCTCTGGATTTATTTCAAGAGTCCCAGTTTGGATAAGAATTTGATTAAACTGTTGTTCACCATCAAAAAATCTTCCTAAATAATAAAGTTCCCATTCTGCTTGAGGCTCAATTTGCATAGCATAGCAGCGATCGAGAAATTCTTGAGTGTTTTTGATGCTAAAATTGACATAAACTGTTGCCATGGAAATATGGGACGGTTTTACTTTGGTAGTTACTTTTATTTTTATAATTCGAGTTTTTTCTAAAATCAGTAATTTTACCGATCTATGAATTCCACCCCAATTATACCAATCATAAACTTCAGCGGGAATCCCTTTTCGATCGAGAGCATTCGAGACACGTACAACAAGGTAATTTTCTCCTGTAATTGCAATCAGCCTAGGATTAAATATAAAACGGAAAGGCAAAAATCCCCCATAGTTATCTCCCAAATAATTACCATTGAGCCAAACTTGAGTGTAATAATTAGATCCTTCAAATTCAATGGAATATTCGTGTGATTTAGGGCGGTAGGGTATATCAGGAAGTTTTCTTATATACCAAACAGTTCCTGCATAGCGATTCAATCCTGGTAAAGTATTAAAACTGGATGGGACTTTAATGGAAAGCACTGGTTCTGAAGGAGATTGCACCCAATTAATAGAATACCACTTCTTTTGGATTCCAATATTTTCAGGGTCCAAAACTAAATTCCATGTTCCATCTAAATAAATGTCCATTGGTTATATGCTCTCCACTACAGCTAGCTTCATCACTTATTACTTTGTGATTCATACCTTTAACATTTATTTTTAAAAATTCAAAAAGTAAAAAGGC
>CAYRPF010000023.1:11873-38923 GCA_964426185.1 uncultured archaeon
CTTTGTGATTCATACCTTTAACATTTATTTTTAAAAATTCAAAAAGTAAAAAGGCTATAAATCTTTCTCATAGTGAGTAAGGGCATTTTCCGTAATTTGTAGAGAGGCACGCTGACGGATTAACGTGATGGTGCTAAAGCACCACGAACTACTAAGCGATAATTATAGTTTTACAATGCCTAAGTGTGGCATTAACTGAGAGAATTCGTGAAATGGGATTAGTGATTAAATACTATCGAACTATGACTTAAGTTGGAAAAAAAAGGGGAGTTTAATCTGAACCAGAGTCAGTATTTGTTTCACCGGCTGCTGGTTCACCTTCACCTTCTTCATTCACCATTTCGTATTGCGGGATAGGTATTTCATAATCAAGTAAATCTCCGAAAATTGCTTGGGCCATTGCCAATCCTTCTCTAGAAGGCTGTTTAATGGCTTGAGATATCAGATATTTCGCCGAATCTTCATTGAATTCAAATAAAATAATTTTATCCGCAAATTGATTGAGAATCGATTTAAATTTAGCTCCACTGGTCTTTTCTGGAACGATTAACAGAGCTTTATCAATTACTCCTTCACTAATTGCATTTGAAATCCGTTTAGCCGCATAAAATGCAGCTACCCCACCACTCTTAGTAAAAGTCTTCACAGATGGTATTTCTATCCCGAATTTTACGCCATTGTATTCAATTAAACCCGCAAGATTATAGTTCCTTCGGTTAAATGTAAAAGATAAGGGTGTTTCCAACCGAATTTCCTTGTTATATCTATCTGCTAAAACTTTTATTGATTTTAAGGCTGCGCCTGCTACAGATTGTGGATTGGCTTCAATGGTGTAATCTTCATCTTGCATCAGTTCTTCAATTGCATCTAACAGTGATTTGCCTGGAGCAGTAGCCGATGGCTTGGTTTTGCTTAATTTTGCAGCATCTGCTGAAATGGCGGTGGTTGTTGAAGTGGCTTCTGCTGCTGTGCTTTTAATAACTTCAGCTAAGGACATTTCGTCATAAACGATTTTATCGACAAACAAGCGAATCAATTTAATGATTGACCGCTGATTACCATCAGTTTTATCATAAATGGCGCGTAAAACATCCTCGTTCAAGGGAAATAGAGGATAGATCGGAGGATTTAAATTATTTTGACTCCAAAAATATTCTATTGCTTTAGCAAAATACAGAAGCAAATCATCAAATTTGAAGAATTCCAATTCTCGATCTTCTTCCATTCGTGAACGCATAGCTTGATCTGCAGTCTCTTTAACACGGGGCCAAATTTCTTTCAAAACCGCCAATACTATTACTAAATTTTTGATCTCATTATAAATTCGTTTTAAGGTTTCTAAGAATTTTGCTTCCGCTTCAGGACCAATCATACGATAGGGGCTCTCTAATTCATCAAAGTAAAGAATAATGGTTTTACCCGCATTTTCACAGATGAGTTTAATCATAGCCAGACAAATATCATCACTTTCAATTACTGAGTTTATCCCTAAAGTATCCAATTCATTTTCTTCTAAGTCCTCACCCAGAAGCCAGCGTTCAGCCAGCCCTGATCGATCTTTATCTAAAGAGAAAATGCATAATGTTTTAACGCAGTCTGCAAAAATTCCAGGATATTCTCGGATTCCATTTTGAATTGTTTCATCTAAATCTTGTCCGCCGAAGAGTCCCAATTTTTTCTTTTTATGACCACCCCAGCGCTCAACTAATTTGTCTGCAACAGTATGAAGAACATCAGCGGTTAATTCGTCTAAGAGACAAGTGTAAACGTGTAATAATATTCTCACTGCTGCTGGAGGGCTGGGAACATAAACAATGGTCCAGTTATCGGGGATGTTATCGGGAATATCTACTTCTATCCCTTGTGCTCGCTGTTTTACTTTATTCTCCATACTTTTATAAGCCCAATAGGCATGGGTTTTTCCAGTTCCCGCTGAACCAATAATTGGAAGCATTCGTGTGGAATGGTCTGCTTGAGTTTGTTTAATAGCACGAAACAGAAAACGGTCTATTTTTGCACGAGGTCCTGGTATGTCAACCACGTCTTGCATTGATCCGCGAGCAACAAACCTATCAAATGGAGTTGTGCCTTCTTTTAATACGTCTAGATATAAATCGATTTCATCAGGATCCATTTCAGAAAATATATTCATGTTTTATTCTCCAATTTTGCAATTCTTCATTATTTTAATACTCAGATCTATATACAACTTGTCGTGGATCTTTAAAATAATTTTTTTTAAATCTCTCCAAAATGATATAAATAGAAAAGTAAGAATGATTTTGGAAATTTTTACTGCTTTGTTCTTTAAGTGTGAGATAAATTGTGATTAAATTTGGACGGTTTTAAAATTTCACGTTCGACCTTAAAAAAGGAATAAATGCTCTTAACTTTCTTTAAAAAAAGTTAGAAATGCGCTATTTTTCATTTGAATTTCGAAATTGTTCACATAACTTTTTTGGGGAGCGTTCGAAAGATATATAGTGAGAATTATGGTTGATACAAAAAAGAAGCGAAAGAAGCACGACGAAAATGATGATGAACAAAATGATGATAACACCAATGACACCAATGACAACGAAGATACAGAGGGATCTGACTCCTTCTTTCTAAACGATGACTTTTTTGAGTTGCTCAATAAACAAATGCGCCAAGCTTTTAAGATGTTTCCAGGAATGATCCCGCCGAATTTTGATTCGCGCACGATGCGAAAAATTTTTACTACTATTTTCCGTCAGATGAATTTGGATCCGAGAGATCTTCAAAATCTCTCTCCTGAAGAATTGCAAAAAATTTGGCAGAAGAATAAATTTGGGGCACAAGGCCCATTTGTGTTTGGAATGAATTTTGGAATTGGACCTGATGGAAAACCGATAATCAATTCTTTTGGAAATGTGAAACCGAAGCCTAAGGGAGAAGCGGAAATCAAAGTTGAACGTGATCCTTTGGTTGATATTTTTGAAGAGGATGATGATTTGGTGGTGGTAGCTGAAGTTCCTGGTGTTCAGAAAGAAGATATTGAGTTGAAAGCAACACCTTATGAATTGGAAATAGTTGCCTCCTCTTCGACTACGGGGAAATCACAGCGTAATTATCGTAAAGCTGTTCCCCTTCCCACTGAAATTAATCCTGATGTAGCCAAAGCACGTTATAACAATGGAATCTTAGAAGTTCGCTTAAAAAAGCGAGCTCCAGAAAAATCGAAAAAACGGATAAAAATTGATTGATAAATTTTTTTGGGCTCTTTTTCTATTTTTTCATGAGCTTCTCCAATTCTTCAAGATTAAAGGTTGGTAGTTTTTCTATTTCTGCAATAATTGTTTCAATCTCACTTTTCGTGCTTTGAATGTTGTGCAATCGACTATTTAAACGGTGCTCCAATCGGGTTAATTGGGATCTGTGCCCTCGAAGGAAATCAATAACATCGTCTTTGGTTTGAAACATTTCTGCTTGATTTAATAGAATTTCGATGATATCATCACGTTGAATTGGAACATGTTCCGGATCAACAATATCTCTAAGATCCGGATTCATTTCTGGAGGTAAATGAGGTTCATGGTCATGTTTCTGAGATGGTTTTTTGTGTGGAAAATGGTTAGGTTGTGAGATATAGGGTGGGTCCCGAGGATTTCTGGGTTTTCTAAAAGGCATATGAGGTGGGGGAATTCCAAATCCATATCGTTCAAATGGGGCTAAATCATCAATAACTGCGATACGTTTCGCCCAGTTGACCTTAATTTCTTCCAAATGCTTAATGCCTTTATCTGTGATTGTATAGAATTTATTCGCCCGGCCGTTGACAATTTCTTCTCTAACTTTAACGTAGGCATGTTTTTCCAGCCATTGAAGCAGTCTTACCAGACTTCCTCTCGGAACTTGGTATAATTCCTGGAGTTGGTATCCGGTAATTCCTGTTCTTTCTTGTTGAATTTTAGATAGAATAATCAACAACTGCATTTCTTTAAATGATTCCCTTCGGATTAACCTTCTATGCAGAAGTGGATGTCTAAAAGGAACTCGAATTAATCTTGGATTGTGTTTATTCGGATAATTCGGATCTTTCGGATCATCTGGGCGATATTTTCTGTGATCTTGATGGTTCGGTTTCATGCTCATCAAAATTATTTAGGAAAAACAGATATTTAAATATGTCCATTTTGTCATATAGAAAAAAAATCATATTTTCTTTTTGTCACATATCTAGAGCTTTATTCCAAAAAAGGTGCTGCTTTTTCTTTGTTTCTTGCACAAGAAAGGATCTTTTTAGCTAGATTGCGCTTTTGCTTGAAATATTCTTCCATAATTTCTTCAGTTGTTAAGGAAGGGTAACATTCAGCTAAAGCTAAATCGCGGCGATAACATCCGTTTCGGCGCATGCAGCAATAACTTAATGATCCGAAACAGGGAGAGGGATGATCCCAATTTTGAATCTTCGAGAAATCATCTTTAATCTTGATGAATTCATCTGAAGTTATTCCAATTTCATACAAAACTTGATCTCGTCGGCATTTTCCCGCAAATGTTAATTGGTAACCTGGTTTACAGCAAAATGTCAGAGCTCGATAATCACCACCCATACAGAGAGGTACTGGAGCATTTTTCCATCCTGGAACATCCCGAAGATATTTTAAATTGATGATTTCAAAAATTCCCATAAGCGAGTTAGGATCTCCAAGATTAAATTTTTTTTCTTCTATCCCCAAAATTTCATATTTTAAGGAGCATTTTGCTACTTAATTATGGAAAAATATAAAGAAGAATTCATCCGTTTTATGGTTGAATCTGATGTACTACTATTTGGAGATTTTATCACTAAATCTGGCCGAAAAACACCATATTTTATAAATACTGGGAATTATCGAACCGGGATGCAAATTGAAAAATTGGGACAATTTTATGCTCAGGCCTTACAAGCAGAATTTAGTGAATCATATAATATTTTGTTTGGGCCCGCTTATAAAGGAATTCCTTTAGTTGTATCCACATCGATTGCTCTTTTTAATCAATATCATTCAGATGTGGCTTTCTGTTTCAATCGTAAAGAAGCAAAAGATCACGGAGAGAAGGGAACCCTCATTGGTACTAAACTCAAAGAGGGGGATAAAATTATAATCATTGAGGACGTAACCACGGCGGGAACATCTATTCGTGAAGCAATTCCTCTCTTAAATGCACAAGGCTTCGTGGAAATTGTAGGTTTGCTGGTTTCGGTTGATCGAATGGAAAAGGGGCGGACGGAAAAAGGTGCGTTGAAAGAATTGGCAGATCAATTTAACATGAAAACGTGCGCTATTGTCACCTTGGATGAAATAGTCGAATACCTTTATAATCGAGAAATTAATGGTAAAATTTATATCACCGATGAAGTATTGAAAGAAATCCAAAATTATCGCGCTCAATATGGATGTCAGTAGAAAATAATTGCATTACCAATACTTTTCTATCTCTTTTTCTTATTTTTTATTAAATTTGATGTTGTGAATAAAAATGAAAACTCCACAATTTTGGCAAAATATGTCTAAAAAACAGCGTAAAGAAGCTATCAATACTATAATCATCGTTGTAGTAGTGATTGGAGGTACTTTCGGAGCAATGGGGGTCGTAAAACTTGCTTTACATACAAATATACCTTTAGTAGTTGTCACATCTGAATCTATGCTCCCCGATATAGAAGTAGGTGATTTATTAATAGTTAAAGGGATGGATCCTTCTGAGATTGTGGCTGGAGATCATGAAGCACGTAATGGTAGCATTATTATATACGATACTAATGGAATTTGGAGTCATCCTATCTCACAACCCGTTGTGCATAGGGTAATTAATGTTTCATATAATGAAGCAGATGGTAAATATTATTTTATTACCCAAGGCGATAACAATTCATTTCCTGACCCTGCCCCTGTGCCTGAAGACAATGTCATGGGTGTGGTAATTCATCAAATCCCTAAGTTGGGAAAGGTGAAAATCTTTTTAGATAGTTCTGGATTAACTTGGGTTTTAATAGTCATTCTTAGTGTGTTATTAGTAATCAGCATTATCCAAGATTTGATTCATCCTGAAGAAGATGAAGAGAAAAGTCAAGAAGAGAAAAAGCTAGAAGGAAAGAAAACAGAAACGATTTCTTCAGAATCCAATTCCCATGATTTAGGTATTTAGTTATACTAGATTTACTTTTTTATTCTTTTACTCCTTACTTTTTTGCTTGTTTTGTAATTTATTTTGATTATTTTCTTGTGTTACTTTTGGAAAGGGACGAAATTTCAGCTTTTTGCGTGAAATGAGTGTGATTATTCCATAAATTACTACCGATATTATTCCAACACTGAAAATTATTATCGTTGGCCAATTCTGTTGAAAATAGGTCGGAGACGAAAAACCATTTGGAAATATATCCCGCGAGGGATGAAATGTAAAGAAAATAAAGTACAAAATTGTTTTTCCGGTTATTTCTAAACTTTCCAATGAGATATGAGTAATGTTATCGCCCTGGGTATGATGATAAGGCCACCCATTTGATAGATCCCAGAATTTAATGATAAGATCTACTGTAGGTACCCCAATCTGCGCAAATGG
Source organism: uncultured archaeon (assembly GCA_964426185.1). Classification (GTDB taxonomy): domain Archaea; phylum Asgardarchaeota; class Lokiarchaeia; order Sigyniarchaeales; family Promethearchaeaceae; genus Harpocratesius. The sequence goes on from CAYRPF010000023.1 coordinate 18,447, forward strand.
AACATGATCATCAATAATAGAATAAGAATTTCTATCCAATGGAAAAGTTATTCCGTATCCAATATGATTTCCAACATTAAATAGATGTTCTTGTAAATCAGGGCAAGCATGACTTTCTTGAATGAATTCTAAGTTCTCACCTCCAACCATATCTAATAAAATGAAACTTTTAATCGAGTCAATGGATTGGTTTTGTGAAAAATAATTTTCCGGCTTTTGACTCATTTCTTCAGCCATATATGTGCTTCCTTCACACCATTCAAAGTTTGGTAATCCATTATACCCTAAACTGTAACCTTGGTCTTCCGCATCAAAAAATATAAACCAAAACTCATAATTCCACTTATTTTTTGATTGCGAAACTATCTGCGAAACTATCTGTGATAGTTCCAATAACACAGCGACTCCACTGGCACCATCATTTGCACCATCAATGGGTTGAGATCGCAGCCACTCATTTGGGTCTTTCTCGGCTACAGCTCGTGAATCATAATGCGCGGCAAAAATCGCAATTTTTTCATGTCCCTCATTAATTTTAGCAACTATATTGGTCCCTGAACATGAATTCGCACCTTTTTTTATAGAAAAAGGGTGAAGGGATACATTAGCAGCAGTTTCCAGCTTAGATACTATCCAATTCTGGCATAAACGGCTCTCATCTGTATCAGGAATCCGCGGGCCAAAATTGATCTGTTGGGCTATGAAATCGAGTACCTCTGAAGAATTATAAGAATTGATCAATTGAAGATCATGCTCATTTAAGGTGTCAAACGAATTTACAGAGGATATAGCTGGAGAAATAGAAGAAAGTGGGGTAAATGTTTCATCCTTAAATATATTTCCGAAATTTGATGAAGTTACTTGAATAAAACTACATAAATTTATCCAAATTAGTAAAATCTTCAATATCTTCCAATTTTTCCAAATTTGCATTAAATTATCTAAGCATATCTCTAAAAGGTTAAAAAATTTTTTATTAAACTTAATTCTAAAAGCGCAAGAACCTTGGCGCTTTTCAAAAAATCGCTGATAATATTATCCAAATCATATAGAAAGTTGAAAAAAATAAAAAAATAAAGAAACAGGTTAGGATAGAAGATAATCAGATAATTTGCGGAGGATTAATCGATTATTATGGCTATAGCTCGAAGGAGCAGATTATCCTAACCTATATAATAATTATAACATAACAAATATTTAAACCTTCTTGCATTTACCATGGTCTATTGGGAACTTATATTGGTAAATAAACATATCAGTAGGGATTATCCGATTAAATTTTACGATGCTATCGAATAGAGCCTAAAATTTATCAAAATATTCTTAAAATTCATTTTTCTGAACTATTTAAGTTCGATTTCCTTAGGTTGATCATAATTATTAAGGGGTTGATTAAAGGACTAGGGATTTGGGAAGGGTATTTCATTAGTTTATTTAGGATCGGTTAAATTGTGCTTCGATTCTTGCTAAGTGAAGATGAAAATCAAAACCTCTAAAAAATTAGTAATATGATAGAAATAACGTAATTTTTACGAATGTGATCCACCTCACTATTAAAATAACTCCAATCGCATAAATTGAAGTGATATTTTGTGTATTTATCTTTTCCAAAGAATTGATGTACATTTAAAGATGGGCAGAAGCCCATTTCGGTGTATCCATTAGATTTAAATATTTTTTTTTTAATTAAGGATCAAAAATACTGTAAAGTGGAAAAAATGAAAATATTATGGAAAAAAAGAGAATGGCGAAATATTTTATTCATTTTGTTTCTGATATTCACACCCACTTTTTATTATGCCAACTTGGCTTGTACAGATTGCATTTTTGATTTTGATGATGATAATCACCTTGCCTCTTGGATTAAAGATGTTATTTTTATAGAACTAAGAAAAACAAATAGATCTTGGGTGGATTTTCAGATTGATTTTGAGCTGTGGAATCCAGGACCTTTTGTTATTTATTACCAATCTTCTACGACAGCATTAGGTCTTCCGTATTCCATCAAATTAGAAGAAAATGTTAATACAACAATTGAATCAACTGATATATCTGCCAATGATGGGGGAGGTCTAGTTTGCTCAAGTACATTAATTCGTCCGGGAGTGCATAGCTTTACTTGGAATGGAACAATCTCTTTTAACAACACTTTTGTCAATAACACAGCTCCTATTGGAAAATACACTTTCAAAATTGGAAATGAAAAATGGATAAAAATATACCCTTTTATTGTGCAAATTGATGAAAAATTTGTAAATAAGACCTATACCGAAAAACCTGTGGATTGGCGGAAACGTACCATTTATTTAGGAAATCCACCTCTCACTACATGGCTTGGATTGGGAATAACATCCATTTATTTGACATTAGTCATTCGACGTGAAAAAAATAAAGCAACATTAGAAAAGGCATAAATAAACAATAATTTTTTTATTAGAAATTGTAAGAATTTGGATATTTCTTCTGCTTTGAAATACCATCAGAAAAGCTTTTATTGAGAGGATTTATCTCATTAGAGCAATGGGCGAATATTTTGATCCTCAAATTTCAGTTGCTATAGATTTAATACGTTACCATGAGCATATTGTAGCATTTACCGGAGCTGGAATTTCTACTTCGTCTGGAATAGAAGATTTTCGTTCACCTGGGGGTCTTTGGGAGCAATATAACCCGTTACAATATGCAAATTACTCCGTTTTTTTAAAAAAACCTCATTATTACTGGGAATTAGAACGGGCCATGATTCCCCGGTTTGAACATGCACGACCAAACAAAGCCCACAAAGCCTTGGTAAAACTGGAAAAAATGGGTAAACTCCAAGCCATTATTACTCAAAATATGGATAATTTCCATCAAGAAGCAGGTTCAAAAGTTCCAGTTATCGAACTTCATGGAAATAAAAATCGAGCATATTGCATGGATTGTCACACCCCTATTAAGCGTAGTTTTCTTACAAAATGGTTGAAACACAATTCTGGTATACCAATCTGCCCAGTATGTGGTGGTAGAATAAAACCCGATGTTGTGTTATTTAATGAACCATTTGCGGAAGATTTATTAGAACAAGCTACTGAATTTGCAGAAAATTGTGAAATAATGTTGGTATTAGGAACATCGTTATCAGTTTTCCCTGCAAATCAAATTCCTTTACTTGCTCGAAAAATGGGAGCAAAGTTAATACTCATCAATAAGGATCCTACTTTCATGGATAAATATGCCACATTGCGCATTTTAGGAGATTTAGAAACATATCTTCCTTTTTTGGTTTCAAATATTTAGGAGTGTTCAATCAATTGCCCGCTAAAAAGAAAAAAAATAATATTCCAAATAAGAGTGCTGGAGGCAATAGAAAACCCGTAGGGAAAATTGAATCTCGTTTTACTTCCTCGGATTTCGATTATCTTTCCAATAGTGATTTTAATGATTCTCCTGTAAAAAAAGAAGATGAAGAATTAAAGTATCAAGTTCAAAAAAATCGTGACGAAGCTGTTAAAGCTCGAGATCTTCCCTTCCGAGGCAAATTACTCCAATTATTCGCCCCTACCGATGCAAAAGAATTGATAAAATATCAAGCCCATCCCCTTGAAGAAGCAGAAGTTAAAGGATACATCCCGCAAGACTATACATATATCCAAATGCGCCTAGATATAGAAGATATTACTGAAAAGTTTTCAAATGAATTGGAACAATACCGGATAAGCGGGATAAAAATTCGAAAGGCAACCATTGAAGATTTATCCATTTTTGTAAAGCTGTATAACCGAGCTTTTATGAGAGGGTCCGATCCTTGGAGTCCTGCCAGTGAACCTCAATTCAAGGAGATATTATCCCATGAGAGTACAGTGGTTTTGATTGCTTCAATTGAAGAAGAAGATGTAGGCTTTATTATCATAGATCTTGAAGAAGATCCAAAAATCGGAAAAGTTGGGATTATTTGTGGATTGGGGACAGATCCTCGGTGGCAACGTCGTGGGATCGCACGATTTTTAGGAATTGCATCTTGGGATTATTTCAAACAGAGGAATGTGAAAGAGTTACGCTGTGAGGTCTATGAAAATAATAAACCTTCCTATAATTTGATCAAAAGTCTTCATTTTCAAGAAGTGGGAAAAAAAGTTTACCAATTTTGACCTTAAACGCATTACCATAAGGGAATTGAGCAAATCAATAGAATCCATATATCGCCATATGCTTCATGATGAAATATTTTTTATTATTCTTGCATCCTAAGTTACATATTCGCAACCATGAAAAAGAAATTGGCTGTGGAGGATAAAGATATCCATTGAAAATTCAAAATTACTTAAATAAGATCTTGGTCCAGCAATCAATGAATATTTTTTTCCCTCTTCCAAAAATTTTTTTCACTACCCATTATTTATTCAAATCATTACGTGAAATTTCTAAAGAACAACTAAAAGAAAAAAATAGAAAAGGTGCATTAACTTGACAGAATCATCAGAAATTATGGTAGAAGTGAAAGATTTAGTAAAACACTTTGATGAAGTGAAAGCTGTAGATGGTATTTCTTTTAATATCAAAAAAGGTGAAATTTTTGGCCTATTAGGGCCAAACGGTGCAGGAAAAACCACCACCGTCAAACTAATGTTAGGATTGCTTGAAGCAAATGGTGGTTCAATTTCCATTTTGGGTTTCGATCCAGAACGTGACGAAATTCTTTTAAAATCACATATTGGTTATGTTTCAGAAGAACCGCTGATTTACAAATCTCTCACCCCAAAGGAGTTGTTTAATTTTATTGCTTCTATTCGAAATCTATCGGGCGAAGAAGTTAGCGCCAAGTTGGCTCAATATTTAGATAGTTTAGGTGCAGTAGAGTATTATGAACGATTGATTACCACTTTATCCCGGGGAAACAAGCAGAAAATTCAAATTATCGCTGCAATTCTGCATGATCCCGATTTACTGATTATGGACGAACCGCTTGCTGGACTTGATGCAAAATCAGTAAAAGTAGTAAAGGAAATTCTCGAACTTCATACCGAACGCGGCGGTGCAGTGCTATTCTCTACGCATATCATGGAAATCGCGGAAGATATCTGCGATCGTATTGGAATCATCAACCGCGGGAAAATGGTAGCCATGGGAACATTTGAAGAACTCAGGCATATAGCTAAAGATATTGATTCATCTATGGATTTAGAAGATATATTTTTGAAGCTAACAGAACAAGACGAATCAATTAAGGATATCGTTAAAAAATTAAGAACAACCATGAAAAACGGAAGGGGCTCGAAATAAAATGGTTCAAGATTCCTCCATTTCTTTGAAAAGACTCTATAAAATATCGAATTTTTCGTATAATGAAGCTTTTTTGCAATCGACTTTAAATATGGCCGGAGCCAATCAAAATCAGATCATGGAACGTTTGAAAAAAAAATCGAAATATCTCAAAAACCAACGATTAACCTCAAAAATCGTTATGACAATATATTTGGTATTATTTATTGCAGTTCCAATTCAATCACTTATAATGGTCAAAGATGCTTTAAAAAATGGAAATACACCCCAACAAACATTACTGGCAAGTAGTGGATTGATTTCTGCATTTCTGCTGATGCAGATATTTTACTTGTTAATGTTTGGTTTATTTACCTCTACAGGGCTTTTTTCACCAGATAGCTATCGATGGTTGAGTACCCTCCCTATAAAAAAAAGCAATCTTCCAGTTATTGGATTATTTACCCTTTTTCGAGGCATGAATCTCCAAATTGTTGTTTTAACTTTGGTATTTCCGACAGCGGTGGCAATTATCACCGCAAATTTTGTGATAACCTTAATCGCCTTAGTTCAATCTATCTTGACTATGCTATTTGGTATATCCTTACTCGTGCTTTTGGGGGCAAAATTTACCAAGATTGTTAATACAAATGCGGGAAATAATCGAATATCCACTATATCCCGAATTGCTGTCATTATGGGATATATGCTGGGTACAATAATGGCTTCTCTTGGAATTCAACTGGTCAATCCCATAATGGTCCAATTTATGGCTTCCAGTCCCGTTTCTCATGAAATACTGCCCAGTTTGAATCAATGGCTAGCCTTGATACCTGTTTTTTTGAATGCGGGATATATGGTTTCTGCTGGATTTATTGGATTCTCCTATTTTTCAGCAAATTTTTGGATTTTTGCAGGAATTGGGCTTGTCCTATTCGTTGTAGTAAATTATCGCTTGGCTAAACGTGCCCTACGAGTATTTTACAAATCTATTGAGCCCAATTTGTCAGAAAAAACTACCGTTAAGATTTCCACCTTAGAAGACGTTTCAGTTCAGTCAACTTCTCAAACTATGGCCTTTTTTAAGAAAGATGCTCAAAATATTACTCGTGATATTCAATCATTAATGTTCGTAGTTATGCCGGTGATTTTACCGCTAATTGCTTTCTTAGTTACTGGAATTACTGGAATTGAAGAAGGAGAGGAAATGGACCAGGTTGTCTTATATTTCTTGGCTATGTTTTACATGTTTATGGGTGCTTTTATGTTGATTTTAGGTGTAATATCCATTGAAACCACCGGCGCAACCATTTTGGCCGCTTTACCCATTGATGTAAGAGCGCAGGCAAAAGCGAAGATTTTATGGACCGTTCTTATTATTCCCTTTGCCAATCTTATACCGTCTTTTCTATTTATAAAAGAAGATTTTTTCTTGGAGATGTTGGCAGTATTCGGGGTAATGATTCCAATGGGCATAATTTTTGCAGTTTTTGTGCTGGAAATGCAGGCCTTTTTCTTTGGGAAGTTGAAATATAAATACGTGTTGGATGAAGTTAAGATCGAGCATAAAGTCGGCAAAATTATTTTGATGGTGATTATCGGTCTTGTGATATCGATCTCTTATATCATTGCGGTTGCTTATCTATTGAATGTTCAAGGTAGCGGTTATATGTTAGTTTACATGGGCTTAATTGAACTCGTGCTTGGTATTTTGGTATATCTAATATTCAATAAGATGTTTCCGAAGATGCAATAATTCAATTATTCTTCTTATTTTTTTCAATTTGCTTTTTATTACTAATTATGAATTAATCAAAATCTGCCGGTTGGTAGGTTGGAATCCAATTTAACAAACCTTTTGCGGAGATCTGGTCCATTGGAGCAGAAACACGCCGCATATTGTATTCTAATTTTGCACCTTTTTGGGGTTTCCCGATGATCCGTACTTGACCATGATTGATAAAAGTATAATTTCTTTTTTGTGGTTCTTCTACAAGATCTGACACTAATTTGGCATATAGAGGGTAAAAGACTCGATGATTGCCTGGATGACCTTGTGGGCATTGATTCAAACCTGAAATATTCGGGATTAAACAACCTTCATCACAAAAATGCAAATAAATACCACGATTGTCATCTGCTGAATATTTTTCAATGCGACCGATATAAAAATTGGGAGTGCCCAAACCCATATGGATTCTTTCATATTCCTTAATTGAATATTTCTTTTTGTTATGCAGAAAATGATCAATTTTGGGACCTATATTTACCACTTGAAATATTTGCGGCTGGATTTTGATTAAACCGCTTATACAAGTTGCTCCGCTTCCATACGAGCCAAAATAAAAAATATCATTAGGACGTGCGGATTTTTCAAATAAATAAATAATTTGAGCCCAAACCGAAGCAGAATACATGTTACCAAAATGCATTGGAACTTCTAATTGAGGGAAGAAGTAATGCTTTAACTCACTGGCTGTTTTGAGTAATTTTATTATGGCTTGACGGGAAAAACCGTGTTTAAGTAATATATTAGTGATCAAAGAAGGAAAATGTTTAACGCTGTAACGAATTGAGGGCAATTGTGAAGATAAGCGGGAGCGAGGTGGCTTAAATTCCCAGTTGAGTGCATGTTCGATAAAATGTTCAGAGCGTTCTGCAATTAGTTTTTGGAGAAATTTTACAGGGAGTTTGGAGAAAGGTGCATGAAAAACATAATAATCGGCACGAAATTTGCCTAAATTTTGTGAAAGATTATCAAAAGCTCGCAGTTGGAAATTCATATATGAATCAACAGAATATTTTCCAAAAACTTGAGCGTCTTTCTCTCCAGCTGGTCGGAAAAAATCATTTACGTTTCCAGAAACTTTTCCAAATTTTTTGCTGAAAGTCGCAATTCGTGGATTTCTCGAAAGAATAAAGGCTACAGATCCTGCACCTTGAGTGGGTTCTCCTGGTGAATTTAAAGGATATGAACTAATGTCTGCTCCAATAACCAAAGCTTTTTGTATTACACCATTTTCTATTAATCCAATTGCGTTCAAAATCGCAAGGGTCGCTCCAGCACAAGCATTATATATATCTTGTGTTAAGCAGTTGGGGGAAACTCCGAGAATTTCTGCCAAAATGTTTGAAATAGATTTCACTGCATAAGTAATTGTTTCTGTGCCTACAAATACTGCATCAATTTCCTCTGCTTTGATATTTCCCCGAATTAGAGCGTTTTGAGCCGCTTTAATACTCATGGTTACAATGTCTTCACCTACATCAGGTACACGCATTTCTTGAACCATGAGGCCTTCTTCGAATTTTTCTGGTTTGATATTCCTTGCTTGGGCTAATTCTTTCAAGGATACATAATAAGTAGGTGCATAAAATCCGATTGAGTCTATTCCAATTTCAGAAAATAAATCAGCCTGCGAAGATTGCGGCATCGTTATTTAATATTAATTTAGCAATAAAAAAAAGATTTCCGCTTAAATGTTAAGTAATTGTATAATATACAATTCCAATATCTTGTACATTGGGGAAAATAAAGTGAAAGAAAAATTAAAAAAGCGGTGAGATTAATTTAACTAAATCATGAAAGATCCAATTTATTTGAACGATATGTACTTAAAGGAATTTATTTCAACAGTAAAATCTGTGGATGAAGAAAATCATGTTTATTTAGATCAAACCGCATTTTATCCCAGATCGGGTGGTGTTGATGGAGATCAAGGAGAATTGATAAGAAAAAATGATGGAAAGTCATTTATGGTTATTTTAACTGGAAAAAAGCAAGGTGAAATATATCATCAAGTTAACAATTCTGGGTTACATAAAGGGGATAAAATCATTGGAAAATTGGATTGGGCCCGAAGATATGAACTTATGCGTTATCATACAGCAGCTCACGTATTGAGTGGAGTGTTTTGGCACGAAGGTCAGGTGAAAATAACCGGGAATAATTTAGAAGTTGGAAAAGGGAGGATCGACTTCAACTTTCCCAATTTTGATCGCGGATTGGTAGAACATTTCGTGGAAAAAGCAAATGAATATATTCGGCAAGATTTACCGGTAACTGTTTACTATATTTCCCGTCAAGAGTTAGATTCAGACCCGAATATGACAAAATTAGCTATGGGTTTGCCAAAATCCATTAAAAATGTCCGAATTGTAGATATTACCATTGACAAGCAGCCTGATGGGGGTTGTCATGTAAAATCTTTGGGAGAAATTGGAACCATCCAAATAACCAACATAAAAAACAAAGGAAAAAATAACCGACGACTTTACTTTACTTTGATATAGAATATTTTTTCTACTAATGATTTAACCGAAGAAATTTTTCACAGATTTTTCCAATTCATCGGTCGGAAATAAGGGTATATTAAGATCTCCCAGATATTTTAAGATATATTGATTCAAATATGGACGCGGCGCAGGTAATTGGGATAATTCCAAGGTAAAATTTTTTAAATTCAGGTTAAGAGATGGCAGTTCTTGCTGAATGGTTTCAATGTGAGAATCCTCATTAATTAATAACTCAATCCGTTGCGATCTTGCGCTTTTTGGAAGAATCTGATTTCTGTTGACTAATGCTGCTCCATCGGGTCGACAATAAGATATGTATCGATAAAATTCCAGGCCTTCGAGTGCAATTAGCAAATCAACCCGTCCTTTTGGGGGAAATCCTGAAATAAAGATCTCATCTTCTTGAGCTTTTTTTTCAGTTTTCAGTAAATATCTCACCGAGGCGATTACTGATCCTTCCCGCTGGGAAACACCTCTGCTTTCTAAGGCCGTAAAACTGGAAATATTAGGGTGTTCCATTGCGTAATTCTGGAAAAATTTTCCCATCTTGATAACGCCCTGTCCACCGATTCCTACAATTAAGATATTATAGATTTTTGTCATGAGTAATTACCTCCGAATTATCTTCAGTAGAATTTTTTATAATTTGAATAGCAGAAAAAGCGCAAACTTCTAAGCAGCTTAGGCATAATTCGCCAAGACAGCGAGAATTATCAATTATATACTTTCCTTCTTGTTCCACAATTGCCGTGCAGCCTAAGACATAAATGCACTCGTTGCATTTGGTGCAATCTTCAGTAATTTTTAGAAAAGTTGAATTGGGATTAGGTAACAATTTGGAAAGGGAATCTTTCCGTCTTTTTTTCTGAAGAGCGCATTCTGCTTGAACCAAAGCCACTTTAATCCCTTTAAGATTGAATAAATCCAAAAACTGATTTTTCATGGCTTTAATTGAATAACCATCGAAATTTTGAATTTCGAAATCCCTAAGAGAATGAAGAAGATCAAGGATTGAGATTGGGTTATTGGTTTCTATATTAGAATTTGCTTGAAGTTGTATGGGTGTGGAAGGTGATAATTGATGCCCTGTCATCGCGCAGTAATAATTATCTAAAATCACCACTAAGACATCTGCTCCATGCTTAACTAGATTTATGAGACTTTGAAGACCAGAATGGAAGAAGGTGCTATCCCCTACCAGAGCAATTACATGCTGCGACTGTGGATCAACAACCTGACTTACTCCGTTCGCTATTCCCACGCCTGCACCCATGCAAATCAACCAATCCATCAATTCATAAGGTTTTGACATTCCCATAGTATAACAACCGATATCGCCTCCCACAATAGCTTCTCTACCAGTTTTTTTCTTATAAAGGTCAACCGCTTTACGGAGTGCATAAAAAACATTACGATGAGAACATCCAGGACAGAATGTAGGTTCTCGAATAGGTATTTGAGAAGCAAGGTTGGTGAGAGTGGAAGACACAGATCTTAAGGTATCTTGAAATTCTTGAAGAAAAAACATTTCTTCTTGAATGACAAGGGGCTTAGCTAAAATGGAATGTACGATATCTGGAGTAAGAACACCCACTCGAGGTAGATTTTTTTTGCCCACTATTGGTATGAAAGCCGGAATTTCATACAATATTTCTCTGATTTGTCTTTCAAGAAAAGGTTCCAAATCTTCTATAATTATTAACACATCGGGTTCAAATTTTTCCAGAAAAGAAAGAATTGGCTCGAGAGGAATAGGATATGTCAGTTTAAGGCGAAGACGAGGAAAATCAATTTTCACTCGAAGGGCTAATTCTTCAATTACTGTCCATCCCAATCCAGAACCGATGAATCCAATAAGTAATGGCTCCCGTTCAAAGGTCACTGATTCATCTTGATCACTTAATTCTTGTTCAGGAGGTTCAAATTTAATTCGGGTTTTGGTAATAACTCCAGTTGATTGTCCTTTTAATTCAGAATAAAGTGTGTCCAGCAATGTCTCAAAAAAACCATGGTTTAATTGGTGAATTTTTGCGTATAACGATGCTTGATTCCTTTTGGCCCAGTGGATTGCATTTAGAAAGCGATCGGGGTTTTTTTCAAAACGACGCATCGAGTAGGGTTGCATTTCAAGAGATACAGGTGACATTGCAACCTCACCAGAAGCATGAGCTAATTGGCTTGGAAAATAGATCATTACTGGCAATTCAATGGTCTCTGAGAGTAAAAAGGCATCTGCAACAATATCTTTACATTCTTGAATCGAACTAGGCTCTAAAATAGGAAGTTGACTGTGATAAGAAAACAACCGCACATCCACTGCGTTAGTAGAAGAGTTAATATCGGGATCTCCCCCCACTAGAATAACTAACCCCGCTTTCCGTTTTCCGTCAATTCCAGAATACATTACAGCATGCAGTGCATCGGTAATTAAATTCATTCCCAGATGTTTGAAGGATACCGCCGCTCGCACCCCCGACCATGCTGCACCTACTGCGGCTTCAAAAGCAACCGTTTCATTTACCGATAAATCAAAATAAACATCAGAATTTTCTCGAGAGTAGAAATCCCACAAATTTCCAATTTCTGAAGCGGGGGTTCCTGGATATGTAGCTAAGAATTGAACACTTTGCTCAAATAATCCCCTGGCGAATGCTTCATTTCCGGATAATATGAATTTGCCTTGAAGATTCGGATCAAAGAGTGCTTTGGGATGTGAGAGATGAAATTTCATATAATTGTTCACTTATTTGAAGTGGTGATAGTTATAAAAAATTGCCATCCAGCTCAAACTTATTCGGAAAAGTTTTAGAAGCTTATTGAGGAGAATGTCGACCAAACACATGCTTGATCCGTGTTGGATATTAGATGCAAACCCCCATGCGGAAGGAGTTGAACTATGGTTAATTTCAAAGCACGGGAAGTGTGTTCGTGTAGTCTATCCCTTCTTACCTAAATTTTATGCCGTACTGCATCCGACAAAAAAGCGTTCTTTTGACTTTTCTTCATTATCTCAAGAATACGCCTATTATGCAAAAACCATGGCTGAACATGACGATATTAAGAAAATTGAAGTGGTTAAACGCCGAATTCATGCCCGTGACTCTTTTTATTCGCCTTGTCTGGCAATTACGCCCACATCGCCTTTGAAATTCAGTCGAGTCATCAAATATTTTTACAAATTTGATTATTTTGATTTATATAACGTGGATGTTCCCGTAGTGCAGCTTTTCTTTTATGAATCGCATTTTTTTCCTTTCGCAAAATGCCAGCTGGAATTCGAAATCAGAAAATTGAAGGATACCAGAAAAATTGTGCTGAAGGCGCTTAATCTTAGGGATTCAAATGAAGATATTGAATACGAACTTCCCCCTTTAGGGATTGTATGGCTTGAAATATTTACAAATTCTTCTCATATCGTGCGTAGACCCTCTGATCCAATTCGAGAATGCAGACTTACCATAGATCCAGACAGTAAACATTTCGATTTGCATCAATTTTTTTCCAACGATATGATAATGCACGATTCCCATGGGAAGCTCCAACTACGTATTGCCGAATCAACAGAATATGAAACTTTGCGGGAACTTGAGCGTGCGATTAAAATGCTAGACCCAGATATAATCTTCACTGCTAAGGGCGATGAGCGGGTTTTTCCACATTTAGTGAACCGTCTTCGAGTTCTTAAAATGGATCAGCATTATTCCCTATCTCGTCATCGAGTTCCCATATCCCATGGCTTGCTTTCCTTTGATGGCGCAAGTTCCTACATGTCATACGGTCAGATACTTCACAGATCTAAAACTCAGTTTTATCTGCATGGGCGGTTACATATAGATTCTGCGATTATGGGTGGCTTGCACTTTTCAGATGGAAATTTGTATGGCATTGTGGAAATCGCACGCATTTCCTACGTTACCCTCCAGCGCTTGACACGTATTACTATTGGAGGTGCTTTGCAATCCATGCAATTTTTTCACGCATACAAACAAGGAATCTTGATACCGGAGGAAAAAAGAAATGTGGAGCACTTTCGTAACGCTTCTACTCTGCTTTTCTCTGATCGAGGTGGCCATATTTTGAATCCCTATGTGGGCTTGTTTAGACGGGTGGCAGAACTGGATTTTACTTCTATGTATCCTTCCTTAATGGTGAAATATAATGTTTCTCCCGAAAAGATCAACTGCAAGTGCTGCGCGCAGGATGAAAGGGCGAAGGTTCCAGGGCTACCTTATCACCTTTGCCAAAAACAGAAAGGAATCATTCCGCTTTCTCTTGAATTACCTTTAAAAAAGCGTATAGTATATAAGAAATATATAAATGACGATGATCCCGAAAAATCGAAACGATACCAACAAATGCAGAGCGCCCTCAAATGGATTTTGGTAGTGTGTTTTGGATATTTAGGCTTCAAAAATGCCCGCTTTGGCAGGATTGAAGCGCATCAAACGGTGTGTGCCTATTCTCGAGAATTTCTACTAAAGGCAATGGAAATTGTAGAACGGCATAACTTGATTTTTATTCACGGTATTGTTGATTCCCTCTATGTGCAAGCGCCTCCTGAAATGAAATTAAATGAATTTCACCGGCAATGTGCTAAGGTAGTGAGAGAAATTGAAGCGGTTACTTATATCCCTATTGAATACGATCCTAACGAAAATTATTTTCAATTCATTACTTTTCTTCCTACAAAAGCTCAACCGAAAATAGGTGCTCTTAATCGTTATTGGGGTGTGAAAGCTAGTGGAAAAATCAAGGTGCGTGGTATCGAACTCCGTAGACATGATTCGCCACCATTAATCAAGAAATTTCAAGAGACGCTTATTTCTTCGATAGCACATGCTCCTCCCAATTTATCATGGGATGAACTTTTTTTACAGCATATGATTCCCATTCTATTTCAGTTTTTTCGATATTTGGATGCTCGACAGGTTTCGGTGGATGAGTTAGCCATTACAGTGCGACTCACACGAAATTTGGCAGAATACAAGGTAAAAAACTATCAGAACATTGCCGCACAACATTTAGCAGATCACGGGTTGTATATAGGTCCAGGAGAGAAAATTTCCTTTATTATCACCAACGATCGCGCCGAAAATCCCTTAGAACGGGCATATCCTGTGCAACTATATCGAAAACACTATAAATCATTTGATGTTATGAAATATCGGGAGCTGTTAGTGCGGGCAATGAACAATCTTCTCCCGAAAGCTTTATCTAATGATGAAAAGAAATTATTAGTAAAATATGGGAAAAGATATAAATCTCAGGATTTAGGAGCTTTCAATTCCATCATAAAATCCTTATAGAGTGTGATTAAAAATTAATTATGCAGAAAATACCCGCTTTAATTTACCAAAAACTGAGAAATGTTGGGAATAATTCTCAAGTTCCTCATTTTGAACGACAATTGAGAATGATTGGAATAGAATCTATTATTAAAGGAATAGAAGCGGTGCTTCCAGCAAATTTACTCTTTGAATCAGTGAAAGATTCGTTCAGGATGGATGAGACGGATAAGAGAGGTAAGACATGTAAGGTGGGAAAGAATTTTATTATTCAAGGTACAAAATTTGATCTTCAAAAATACGAGCAAATTTTGATTGTGGGGGGCGGAAAAGCAAGTGGAATGCTAGCAAAATCTCTGATTGATTATTTTCCTCTAGAAATTAAGGTTTCTGGAGTCATTAATGTTCCTAAAGATCAAAATCTTTCCCCCAAAATCGTAAATCAACACGGTACCTCAAAAATCTTCGTTCATTTTGCCCAACATCCAATTCCTGATCTTGAGGGAATAGTTGGTGTGGAGCAAATGATTTCTCTAATATCGCAATCTCCTTCTAATACATTGGTTATCGCCTTGATAAGTGGTGGTGGAAGTGCGCTGTTAGTTGCTCCAGTAGAAGGCATTTCTCTTTCAGATCTTCAAACTACCAATAAATTATTACTAAAATCTGGTGTTTCAATTCAAGAAATGAACTGCATTCGTAAACATCTTTCTCAAATAAAGGGGGGTCAACTGGCGAAAATTTGCTATCCTCGAGATCTAATTTCTTTGATTCTATCTGATGTTATGGGAGATCCATTGGATTCAATTGCTTCAGGACCTACTGTACCAGATTCGTCTACTTTTAACCGGGCTATTGAAATTGCTCAAAGATATCAAATATGGAATCAACTTCCGATGACTGTTCAAAATCATTTAAAAAACGGATCTTTAGGACTAATTGAGGAAACACCTAAGAAAAATTCCCCCGTCTTCTCTCGAACTTGGAATTTCTTGATTGGTAGCGTATCAAATTCCATTAAAGCAATACAAACAATGCTTTACAGTCAAGATATCTCTCTCCATGAAATTCCGATTCCCTTTCAAGGTGAAGCAAAAGATTACGGAGAACAATTGGCTCATCTAAATTTAACTCAATTTGGGATTCAATCGACTACAGCTCTTTATAGAACTGGAGAATTAACTGTAACTCTCCGTGGAAAAGGGATCGGAGGGCGAAATCAAGAAATGTTAGCGTCGTTTTTGCTAAACTTAAAGAAAAATTCTAATCTAGATTGGAACCATTATACTTATACAATTTTTAGTGTAGCCTTTGATGGTCTTGAAGGAAATAGTCCAGCAATGGGTGCTATCGTTGACTCTTCCAGTTTATTGCGTTTAGAGTTATGTGTTCCAGATTCTACAACTTATTTGACCAAAATCCTACAGAATAATAATTCATACCGTTTATTTCAAACTCTTTGTGATGCTTTGGTTAGTGGAATGACTAACACCAATGTAAATGATTTATTATTTATTCTGATTTGCCCCAAAAAGGAACAATAACCGACGATTATTTTAATGCTCAAGTATTTTAATTTTTTAACTGATGAAATATGGGGATCGCGATTCAAATTATTGGGGCTATTGGTTTTTTATTCAGATTTTGGTTAGTTGAATTAAAGCTTGACCAAGATTTGAATCATAAACGCGGCCACACCAGCCGATTCATCAATTATTATTTCTTAATTGCCATGATTACTGATTTTGGGAATAATTTGTTCACTTTAATTTCAGTAGTATCTGCTCCCGCGATGGTTATGGCATTTTTCTTCTTTGATTTTCCCTTTTACTTTAAAGATTGCCTTCATCCGATGAAAAAAAAGGGTTGGTTGATCTTAGAGCGTTTAACTCTTCATCCCCCTGTTTTTATCTATGCAATCTATTTTTATGCAACTCAAAC
Organism: uncultured archaeon; assembly: GCA_964426185.1. Taxonomy (GTDB): domain Archaea; phylum Asgardarchaeota; class Lokiarchaeia; order Sigyniarchaeales; family Promethearchaeaceae; genus Harpocratesius. The sequence continues at coordinate 35,210 of CAYRPF010000023.1, forward strand.
ACTTAAATTCTTTTTCGATCTTTACAATCTATCTAATTTAGTTATTTCTTTGGTTCTAGTTCTTATACCTTTGTTTGTAATTGATCCACGTGTTGTTAAAAGAGAAGATTGGCCTCGCGGTTTGTTCATGGTGCTAGGAGCAATTATCGATGTTGCTGGAAATTTGATATTTTATTCAGAAGTGGCAAAAAAGTGGAATTATCCGCGTTTTTTTGATAGTTGGAGTATTTTCTAAAGATATTTGTATAATTATGTAATTATATGAGTGATTTAATTATTCAAACACCGTATAAAGTACTAAAAGTATTCCTATTAGCATCCCCGCTCCTCCAATCCAAAAAGATATGGTTATAATTAATTGTCCAATTGCAGGAATCGGGTTATAAAGGGCTATATATTGAGCACGGCCCCAAAATGTTATCAGAAGCCATGTTATGGATGTTATGAAAATATATACCAAATGTTCGATTTCGAGTTGTATATCCAACATATTCTATCAACTTCTTAATATGGTATAATGATTAACTCTTTGAAATATTAAAGCTTTAGGATAATTTATAAGAAAAAATAATCATAGATAATGAATTGGAGAAATTCCACAAATGGCTAATATTATGAAAAATATGGTTATAACAATCGGCATCAGAAGATTATCTGATAGTTCAATAGGTTTTGGAGTAAAGAGATCAGTTAATGCAAAACAAAATGCTCCTATTGCTGCATAAATTGGTCCTACAAACCATATCATACTAACAAATGCCATAATAACTCCGGCTATTGTTCCTTCTAAAGATTTTGAATTCCATTTGTATTTTATTTTGCCAAATTTCATACCAATGAAACTTGCAATTGGATCTGCAAAACTTCCTAAACAAAGAGATGCTAGGAAAAGCATTGGTGGTAGAATCAATGATGCAGTTAAATAGGCAATTGCAAAATGGGTGTAAGATGCTAAAGTATCCAATTCTTTGTATCGCATGATTTTCTGAGATTCTTTATGAAATATAAATTGAAGATTATGGGATAGACGACTTAAATCGTTAAATAGCAGAACGATCATTGCACCATACATAAATAATATCGTTAGAGTTTGAGCAAGGGGCAATGATTGCCGTAAAAAGATTAAATTGACAAAACTTATTTCATCCGAAAAACCCCAAAAAGATTCTAATAATTTTTGATAGAAATCTGCGAAATCACCGTTGATAGATCTCGATTTAATTATAATGAAAAAAGTGAGTAAGAAACAAAAAATTAGCACAAATATTAAAAGATGGTAGAATTTTCGCTTTAAATCTATTTTTATCTGTTGAGATAATAAAATTTCTTCTTGTTCATTCTTCAATCCGTATCTTCGGACTTTCTTTTTACCTCGGATTAATTGAAAAGCACTATTCATCAAAATTAACAATCCAAAAACTGCTGGAATGATTGCCATTATTTTTCCAGGTAGATCTCCTGCTGTTCCATCAAATTCAAAACCTACTTTTATATTGATTAAGATGAAAATAAATAACAATAACAACAACATTCCAATTAGATTCAAAGGTTCTTGCCGTGTTTCCAGTTTCTCACGAGTTTCGTTCTCATCTTGTTTATGTTGCGTGTAATAACTGAATATTGTTACAGAAATCTTCACAATAGAAAAGAAAAGTAATCCAAAAACTAGATAAACAAAAAATCTTGCTAAAACACCGATATTCATGATTTTGCATTTCCTTTCTATATTCTTGGTAAAACATAGCTATATTTTCTGTATTTCTGAAAATATATCCTATTATGTGTAAAAATGATTGGTGTAAAAAAAATTTAATTGAATGAAAATCTATCTATTTATTAATTACTATTATCAAAGTTAAAAGAAGTAGGGATATTAGCATGGAAGAAAGTGATAACCGAAAAAATTTATTAGAACAATTGAATAACGCCGTTTTGGATATGACAGAACAAGTTTTTGGAACAAAAGGACGAGAATTTGTCGAAAATACACAGTATCAAATTAAAGAATTCAATTTAAGTGCAATTAGAGCATGGGTCAATTTTATTGATAAATTTTTGGAAGATTCCAAACTTATTGAAAATGAAATTGTCAAAAAAACTAGTGCAACTATCAAAGATTTACTTAAACAATTAAAGATTTTGGAAGAAGATTCAGAAGACGATTTTTAATCATCATTCATCCATTATTATACATTTTTTAATCCGTCAAATTTATTATTGATAATTTTATCAATCATATTTGCAACTACTTTAGTTTCTGGTGTTTGGTTTTTAAATGCAATTTTCGCTTCCATAAAAATCATAGTTGTAACCGAGCGCAGAAGTTTAATATCTATTGTTCCTGTATAGAAAAAGACAAAGAAAATTTGTCTGTGGGATGAAAATAAATCCCTGGAAATTACTAATATTCGAGAAATCTCATTTCCTTCTCCAAATTTTATTGTAGCTATATCTTGTTTAAATAATGTTTTTCCAATAGTACCTATTGCACTAAGTAATCCAGATAGTAATGCATCATCTATCTGTATAAATTCATCGAAATTGCGCGAATAAAATGGTAATCCCCCATTATCACATATAAGCATTGATTTTAATCCCATAAAACTCCCTTTATTTTTCCTTTATATCGAATATCCAAATCAGATTTTTTATTGTTAACTTACTTATTTATGTAACCTCCAATTATTTGAATGTTATTCTATTAGCATTGTTCAAAGTCCATTCAAAACATCTATATAATTTTTCTTTTTTTTTGAAGAAAAGGAACAAAACATTTTTTAACCGAAGAAGAGAAGTTAAATTTGCGGAAGTCAAATGGATCAGATGTAATCCTTTTGGCGGATATTTTTCGTGAAAAAATACGCAAAGTGATATAATATGATGAAAGTAACTAAATGGTTTACCAAAGAAGAATGTCTTGAAGCAATGAAGGAATTTCCCAAACGATTCGAAGCCAAGGATCTCGATGGGTTGAAAGATGCAGTATTCTACTTTCAAGCCACCTTTGGAGCAATTTATTCTTCCAAAAAATTAGATGAGGATGACGATAAATACGAATTATGGGAAAATCTCGCTGATAATCTGGAAGAATATGAATCAATTGCTTATTTCGTTGAAATTCGGGCGGAAGGTGGACCAAAAATTGTTTTTTATCTCAGCGAAGATGAGCAAAAGCTTGGTTTGTGGGAAGGCGAATGGGATAAAGAAACTGCCAAAGAAGCGGTTGAAGCAAAGAACTATGTATGGATGGATTGGGTTCCGAGCTGTCAACTTCAAATTATGATGGGTAATCCAAATACTGATGCACAATTCTTTAGTGGAGAATTGAAAGTAGATGGATCAATTAAATTAGCTTCAATGCCTAGACAACTCGGTTATGATTTCTTTGAATTCATGGACATTGAAATAGACTAATTTATTCATAATTTCTTTTTTCTTTTGTATTTTTGATGAATTTTCAAATCGAAGGAAAAATTAGAAGATTTCTCATTTTTCTTTTTTCATCTCACATTTTAACACACCAATATATCCAACAAAGGAGAATTTAGAATTTGAGTATTTAGGAATGAATATTGAAAGTTATGGCGAATAGTAATTGAGTCCAATATCGTCGGATTATTTTGACAGATGATACAGGCGCGAATTCGCTTCTCGATACCTTCGACCGTTTTCGGCCCTGTTAATACAAGAGAATTCGAAAGCAAACTATTTTTA
>CAYRPF010000024.1:0-37300 GCA_964426185.1 uncultured archaeon
AAACCCCCCGCTATTTTTTCTTTTCTTTCCCGATTTTGTCAAAATCTAATTCTTCCAAAGCTTGAAGCATGGCATCTTCTTCAATTTCCAAATCCACATCATCATATTCTGAAGCCATAGCTTCAAAATCTGGAGTTAAATCTCCGTCAACTCCAGTAGGGGCATTTACCGAAGTTGATTCTTCCGAAGGTGCAATAGGTTCATTTGAAAATTGTTGAGGTGCTGTTGTTTCACTAGAAGGAGTAGAAGGAGTTGTTGCAGCTTGGCTTTGTTGCCCTGTTAGTGTTCCAATTTCAAAAGAAACATAATCATCTAAAGGTACTGGTGGAACTTCATCTTCATAAATGGGAATTCCATAAGGAAGGTTAGTTTTCTGTTTACGAGATTTTGCTATGGTTACTTTGGTAGTTGATATTTCTGCAATTTCACTTAAATCTGCCAAGATTTCATCAGGGATTCCTCCAGAAAATACGGAAGTTGGTGGTGTTTTAGAAGATTGTGTCTGAACAGTATCTGGCTCATTCGAAACGGTAGGGATTGGAGTATCGACTGTTTTTGCATCAGAGGCAAAACTATCTAAAGTAGAAAGTAAATCATCCATAGATTCTTCCAATTCGCTTGTAGAATTGCTTGAATCGATCTTTGGGGAGGGGGAAGGTGTTGAAGGTGGTTTTGATGCGAAACTATCAAGAGCTGCAAAAATATCATCCATATTTTGACTAGGAGTTGCTATGTCTTTTGGAGTTGAATGTATTGGAGATGGAGAAGTAGAACTTACGGGAGCCACTTGTTGCACTTCGTTGATTTGATTAGTCGAAATTGGTTGTGGTGATAAGTTCTCTCTCCCTATCATCAAATCGTTATCAATTTTTATTATATTATTCGGAGAAGGTGTCTTTTCTTCTTCACCACCCCATTCCTTTAAGAATTCTAAAACACCTTCCATGGCTTCCTTATCAGTATCGTTACTTTTATCCATTTGAAATGATTCTGTTAAAGAGGTACGAGCTTCTTGCTTTAATCGGAAATCTCTATCTCGGCTGGCTTCAATTTCACGTTTCAATTCTTCAGTCATCTGTTTTCCTGCTAAAATATATGCAAAACGGTGAGCCATATTACGTAAATATTCCATGTAATATCCAACACGTAAAGGATTGGAAATTCCACCAAAAATCATATATTCTTCATTGATAAATTGGAGAATTACAAATCCATCGTCTGCTTTAACAAGAATTTCCCGTAATTTCCCGTGATTTACAGCAAGACTGAGTCTTTCTGCAAGATCAATAAGTGCCGAGCTGCTGGCAGTTTCAGCATCAGCATCCATTTCGCTACTGTGTGATGTGGCAACTGCCATTCCAATATGACTTATCACCGCAATTCGTTCAAGATCGGTGCCTTTTTCAATTTGCTGAATTTCATACATTAATTCTTCGGAAATCTCGGGGGAAACCATTGCCATGATATTCAATTCCACACAATTCAATGTGATCGTTAGCGCGATATATATATGAGTAAGAGAGCTTCTCCCTTAAAAATACTTTAGGTAAAAAAGTAAATATAATTTTACTTTCACTTACCTCTCTTTCTCGGGCTTTAAATAGATAAATCCAGTGGTAAGGATAATGCCACTTCAAAATCTAATAATCCCAGCAAATGCAAGTTCTTTTGCCGATTTTTTAAACAATATTGCTGATAGTCCTAAACCGGGATACGTTGGACCGCGCGCTATCTTCAATCCTCATTATATTCCTCCTAAAATTTTAGTTCAACGTAAAAAAGCAGAGCTTGTATATGGTATTTTAAAAGATGCCTTGGAAGATGAATATTCTTCAAATCTCACTGTTTATGGTTTACAAGGTGCAGGAAAGAATCTGCTCATTAACCTAATATTTCAATGGTTGAGCGCACATGATGTTATCGTAGATATTGGAAAAAATTCTCCTATAATTATTTTAAATGACTGTAAGGATCAAGCCTTAGGTCAGTTTCTTTTCAATATACTGCAAAATCTAAATGACAAATTAGCGCATCAATTAGATTTGCAAGAAAGCCTACAGTGGGACGCAATAACTATGTGGAATACATTTAAATATTTAGTCAAAAAAAGCCCGCGCTCAATTATTTTATATCTCAGCCAGATTGAATCTATGGAAGAAGGTGTCATTGCGAAAGTTTTAAATTTTGCAAAATCGCTCGACAAGTTGCATGTGGTAACCACCATAAACACTGGGAATCATTTTTACGCCTTTAATCAGTATTCTGGATTAGATCATCGAATTCTTATGAATTCTTTAAGATCTTCTGATTTATATGAAATAACCCGACAACGGGCAGATATGGCATTTCATCCATGGTTAGAAAAGGATGCAATAAAATTGATCGTAGATTATATCATCGAATACGGCACGAAAGTTCCTGGCAGTTGCATTAGTATGTTGAAACATTTATATCCTATCGTGGAAGAACAAGGGAATCTAACGGCGGAGGACATTCGAAAAGTAAGTCAATATTATTTTGAAGGAGTGTCAATCGATTCTCTGACCATCACGGATTATATAATGCAGACTCGTTGGGAAGAACGGCTATTTTTGGATTATTTAGTTAATTATTTCCAGAATTCTTCTCGTTTTTACATTCCAGGCAAAGAAATCCAACGTGCCTATCAAATGACTGCAGAAGAGATGGGTTTTACCCAAAAATCTCATGATATGCTTCAAATGTTGACCAACATAACTCGATCGGAGATACTTCTACCAAGTCATTTTTCCCAAAAATCGGGGGCTGATAAAATTTGGGTGGAAGATCAAGCCACACTTTCACTTCATTACCTTTCTATGCCAGTTGAGGAAGTTAATCAAGTTTTAGAATTTGGTTTTGGGATTATTCCTGAAAAATAGCAATTATGGGTGTGAGCTTAGTTTGAAATCCAAGATGTAATTTTTTTTTGATTACGGATTGGGGAAAATTTGTTTTTCAATTGAATACCTGATTTATATTTTATTATTTCTAAAACTCGTTCCACCGTTTCATAAGGAGTTAAATGCTCTGTATCAAGCTTAACAATCTTCTTTTTTGCTTTTAAATCAAATTCTTCGAATATTTCAGCATATTTATTGAGTACCCTTAAAAGATACTTAAAATCATCTTCATTCCATTTTTGTCGCTGTATATCTAAGGAACCTCGGTGATAAATACGATTCATAATGCTTTTTGGTTCAGCATAGAGATAAATAACGTATTCTTTCTGCCATGGAACAGAAATAAAAGTATCATAAATTAAATCATAATCAATTTTGGGTAAGCCGAGAGCCTTTGCATATATTAGTGTGGAAAGAGGACTTCGATCAAGGATGGCAACATGATTATGTTGGTTACGTATAAATTGACCAATTAAACCATTCCTTTCAATCATTTGCTGTTGATAATGAAGTTCAGATCGAAAGGCAATTTGTTTGTTTTTAGAACCAAATGGAACAGGCGGAATGGAGCGTAATCGTTCTGGAAAAAACTTGATATCAAGGTTATCGCTCAATTTTTTTTTTAGTATTTCATATACAGTAGTTTTTCCAACTCCGTGAACTCCAGCCAGCGAAAATACCCAACCATCTTGTTTGGTTTTTGTTTTTTTTCTTGCTTTTGTAACCTTGCTTTTTGAATTTACAATAGAAGAAAGTGATTTGAATTCCTTCTTCTTTTTATGATTATTATCTAAAAGTGGTGTGATTCTTTCATCCCTCATTAAGTTAAATTTTTTCGATGCTTGGTGCGCCTTAAATTCTGAATATCCATTAAATATTTTTTTTTGCTCTCTATTAACTTAATTATTACGCGTTAAATATTTTTCAACTCTTTCTTCCTTAAAAAATTTCAACCAGAAGCTGATTAGTGAATTATTAGATATTTGCCATTTCGGATGATCTGTTGAGAATATGCTTAAAAAAAGTATTAAGTAATGCAATTTTTTAACAATATATAGGCGAGTGATTAAGATGATTCTTACAAAAGATGAAATCATGAAGCACATGGAAGATATTATTCACTCCATTCCTCCGCACTACTATGCCGACATTCTTTATGATTCCATGGCGATTCTTACCATCAAACGCTCAAAAAGTGGGCATACTTCAAATGTAAAGCCAAAGAACCGTGGTTTCGTCTTTCGAATTTTTAATGGAAAAAAATATTATGAAATTTCTCATCCTGATTTACTTCGATTGAAAATTCAAGTACAACAGTTAATTCAAAGATTAACTAATTTTTCTGATATAGAGCTATCATCATATCCACAACATAATTTAGATCAAGAAGTAGGGATGCAGAAAGATTTTACTGAAATACCAATCCAAGAAAAAATCAATCAAATTGACCATTATTATCAAGAAATAACCTCCCAAGATTCTCACATTAAAAATCTTTCTATATATTTTCAAGATTCAATTCAAGAACGGATATTTTATAACACAGAGGGTAGCTGTTTAAGACAAGTTCTCCCGCGGGTGGCAATGCAATTTATCCCAATAGTTCATGCAGAAGGAAAAGTTGATTCCAATAAAATGACGGTTAGCGGTCAAGGTGGTTGGGAAATATTAGATGTTCTAACTCCAGAATTGTTACATAAATTTGTGGAAGAATCTGTTGATATTGCTCGAGCTCAGCTACCCCCTAGTGGTATTTATCCAGTAATCTGTGATCCATCATTTTCAGGAATGCTGGCGCATACAATCTTTGGCCATGGAGTTCAAGCAGATACAATTGTAACTGAACGGAGTTATTGGAAGCGATATTTCAATCAGCAAGTTGCTTCAGAATTGGTGAATATCAGTGATTCTGCACAAACGGGTGCTTATGGAAACTATATTTTTGACGATGAAGGTGTAATTAGTCAGAAAAGTCCGTTGGTTGAAAATGGGATCTTAACCCATTATTTGCATTCTCGAATTACGGCCACCATCTTAAATATGCCTAACGCGCTTTATGGTAATGGTCGTCGTCAAAATTTCATTCACCCTATTTACCCACGTAATTCAAATACGTATTTTGAACCAGGAGACTTTGAACTGGAAGAAATGCTCCAAGGAATATCATATGGTCTATTAATAGAAAATGGAGATTATGGAATGGAAGAATTTGATGGTTCTGTCCAATGCAATTCTACTTCCGGTTTTCTTATAGAAAATGGTGAAATAACAAAACGGGTGAAAGGAATTGCATTAACCGGTCAAGCTCGTGAATTTTTACTTTCAATAGATGCCATTTCTAAAGGTCCAGTTGAATTTACGGGTTTAAACAGTCGAAAAGGTTTGGATGAATGGGTTCCTGTTACGTATGGAGGAGTATACATTCGAGCGCAACATGGATTTGTCAGCCCTGGATAAAGGAAAATAATGAGGGAAAAGTATAATGAATTATGATACTGCCAACCATCCGCTGTATTTCATTGAAAATCTCGCCGATATTGTTGAGCGCGAAATAAAAAAAGCTAAAATCGAGAAATGGGATATATATTTGTACCACGAACGGGTGAATGGGATCCATTTTCGAAAAACAGAAATTGAAGAACAAACAAATTATTGTAATCTATCTTATTTTATCCGAGTTTTTCAAGATAGTGATGCTCATTCCATGGGTGTAGGGATAATAAACCTAAATTCTACCAATCCTTTCCACATTCAAAAAGCAATCCAGCAAGCTAAAGCATTATCAAAATTTAATCAAGAACCCAAATATGATTTAGTTTTTCCGGGAAAAACATATGCTAATCCAATTACTTATGATAAAGATATATGGGAAGATCCTGTCTTCTTTTTAGAAACCAAGGGGAAAGAAATTCAACAGAATTTGCGCGAAATAATCCCTGCTAAAACCACTTCTGGACATTTTCGTTATTTTCGTAAGCAAAAAATGCTGATTAATAGCAATGGATTTAAAAAGTTGAAGAAATCCAGTAATTTTTCATATGAATTTTCCTTTAAAGCAGAGAGAGGGGATAAAATTGCAGAATATTGGCCACAAGGCTATGTAAAACTAGCCCGCGACTTAAAATTTGACCAATTTGTCCCAGAATGGGCATCCCGTGCTAGAGATGCTTTAAATTCGCAACCACCTCAAAAAAATGAAATGATAGATGTCATATTTGCTCCAGAATTGGTTCGAAAAGGATTGTTGATGACTGTAGGTTTTTCTGCCACTGCACGCGCCTTTTATGAAAAATCCACCCCATTTCATATTGGAGATCAAGTTGCAGTGGATTCCTTTACTTTGGTGGATGACGGTTTAATTGAAGCTGGGCTTAATACATCTGCATGGGATTCAGAGGGAAATCCAAAACAACGTACTGAAATCATCCATAAAGGAGTTATGAAGCATTATTTATATGATCAAAAATACGCCACACTTCTGAATAGTGAGTCGACTGGAAATGCTCAATTGAAACACAAACGAGGTGGAAATATAAGTATTGAGATGAATAACTTGGTGGTTGCCCCGGGTAATCATCCTTTACGTGAGATCGTTTCGGATTGTCGGAGAGCAATTTTAGTTATTAATTTTCCATGGTTACATCCCAATCCCATCAGCGGAGATTTTGGAGCCCCTATCGATAATGCTTATATGATTGAAAATGGGCAATTAACTACACCAATTCGAGGAGGCACTGTTTCCGGAAATATTTATGATATGCTTATGAATATTGATGAAATTTCCAAAGAAACGCGATTGGTCATGAATGCTCAAGTTCCCTATATTAAATTTAAAGGAATCCGGTTATCTTCGGAATATAATGGCAGTAGAAGCAAATTAATTTAATACCAACATTCCTTTACTAATTCGATAATCGATGGAGGAAATATTATATGCGTAGTAACCGAAAATTACTCTTATTTACATTGATTTTTGTAAATATCATTATGATGCTTGGTAGGGTCATACCTCAATCTGTAAGAGCGGTTTCGCTTTCCAAAGAGCCTTTACTCCTTGTTAATCCTGTTATCGATACTACTTCTTCAATTATAACTCATGGAGATGAATTTGATACAAAATTTCTTCCAAACGGGACCATCTATCTACTCACGACGACTTCTGATTACTTTGGCTCATACCTCACATTATTTAGATATTCTCCCGAATGGGTTCTACAAACTTCTATATCTGTGTTAAATCGCTCGGAATCTCTACATAATCCGCAAATTTGTATTGGACAAGATGGAAGTTTTCATGTGGTCATTGGAATAGAAAATATGGGTCATTTATATTTATTTTCTAATAATTCAGGTAGTTCTTGGTTTCAAACTTTAATTTGTGCGGATTCATCGATCCAGACCAAAATTCAAGTTCAGCTGGATGAATTAAACCAACCTCATTTTGCTTGGCTTAATAACTCAAATTCTCTTGTTTCGACATTAGAATATCTGTATCCTACTTACAATTTTATCCTTACAACTCAAACAAATACAACTTTTTATAATTCTACGGTAAACTCTACCACGATTTCTGAATCTTCTGAAATTGAGCATTCTTTCCGCCAAAAACAGATGGTATTTGAGCAAGATGTATTTCCCAAAGATTTCACGTTTGTAGTGGAAAATTTAACCCACACTCAATTCATGGTGCTTTCTTCCAACTTTTTATCGGGATCATATTCTCACAATTCATCAATCCAGAATGGCACGCATTTCTCTCAAATTGATCAGTTGAATTTTCAAATTCCTTATTCTTATTCAAATATAACCCAATCTAGCTTGGAAACTTATAATTTTACAGTTGACGAAAATTCTACCATTTTTGTTGAAGAATGGAGCAATACAACTACATTTTATTCCAATCTCACTGAAGGTAATTTCAATCCCAAGCATACCATCGGGTTTTCTTCATATAATGAAACTTTTGCTTATCCTCGAATGAAAATCGATTCAGCTGACCAAATGCATCTATTTTGGTTGGAACATCGGAATGAAACCAGTTGGATACATTATGTAAAATTCGATGCCAAACAGAATCTTATTCTAAATAACTCTTTTACAGCATTTACAGGAAGTTCTTTACAGCTGTTGAACAATACCTTCCAAATTTTTTCTGCTTCTAACTTCCTTCCCTACTCCATGGAAATATTTGAAGGAATTATATTTGGAAAAACAACGACTAATTCAATCTGCTTAAATGTATTCCATCTTACTTCATCTGGCTTGGATATTGAACCCGTAATGGTTTTTTCTCCATCTACAATCTTTTCTAACCCTTCACAGTTTTTTTTCCACCCTTTGTATCGGACTTTAGTCGCTTCTATTTGGAACCCGCTGCAATTGAACTTCGATCTTATCCGATTTATCGGCCAAAATCCACATTTCGCTCCCGCTTATACGCTTTCGGCCAGCCTCCAATATACTTCTAAAACTATTCCTTCCAACTTAAATTCTACCGTTGATGAGAACTATTCCACCATAGTAGTTTCTGATCAACGCGATTTAGATTTACGAGTTGGTATCTCAAATTTCTATGATGAAAATTGCAGCTGCAACTTAACCCTTCATTTCAACTCCCCTACTGCATTCCTCAAACAGAATTCAGCCGAAAGCCACCAAATCCTCTTCCTTCAAAATGGAACTGTACAGTATTATGAATGGGCTTTCTCTTTTCTGGAAGATAATTCATATCACCGTCTGGTGGCCGTGGATCTATATTCTGGAGAAAAATTTGTAGATCGCTTTGGATTTTATGTTATAGTTATTCCGGGAATCAACGCTCTTGAACTAGGTTTCTTCATCGTAGGGTTAATGGCTTTCAGCTCGGTGTTTTTTTGGTATAAACGTGTTCGTTAGAAATACCACACTTTTTTAAGATCCAGCAGATAAGTTACCTATATATAAAGTTAAAAATGATTGTTATGACTATTTCTAATGTTCCAATATTAGGTATCGCTAACTCCGGAAAAACAAGTCTAATTCGCACCTTCCAGCGTGAATTTAAGGCACTCGCAAAAATCAAACCCACAAAAGGTATCGAAAGAAGTAAAATTTCGCTCTTTGGGCGAGAATTGATAGTATGGGACTTTGGAGGTCAGCAGAAGTATCTGTCGAAATATTTTAATCGAGCCGAATTATATTTCAGCGATTTAGAGCAAGCATATTTTGTAGTTGATATTCAAGACCAGAAAACCATTACAAGTGCAATTAATTATTTTCAAACCCTTCAGAAATCTCTTGCAGAATATTCTCCAAGCGTGCAGTTATATGTACTACTTCACAAGTTCGACCCTGGATTTGAAAAAGATCCAGCTACAGTGGAGTATGTCAAAACCATAGGGCAAAAATTTTCTGAAATGGCCCAGCCTCTTCGCACAAAAGTGATTGAAACATCGATATTTAATCCAATTTCAGTGATTCATGCAATGTCAAATGCGGTTTTGGGGAACAATATCTTAGCCTCCAATGCTGGAGTGATTTTAAGCGAATTTGTTGAAAATAACAACCTGCAAGACCAAATTGAGTTTATTTTACTTTATTCTGAGGATTTAGTGGAAATCGGCAGTTATTTTCCCGAAAATGTAGATCACGAGACTTTGAAAGCAGCCGCTAAGGAGATATTTGCGGCTTTTCAACCAAAGAAACTAAAGCTTTATGCTGGTGAATTTACCATTGAATCTGAAGGTATTGAATTATTGGCTCATCGAATTGTAGGAGACAATGACCAAAACTTCTATTTATTGGTGGGATACAAGCCTGAAAAGGTATATAATGTGCTAACATTGAAAGATCAAGTCAAGTTGCTTCTGGATCATGTAGAAAAATTGTTAATGTTCCTCTAAAACTCGTTGAAAAGTTAAAATACTGATTGAAAACTGATCAAGCGCATGGTCTTTATTTGCTAAAGAACGGGTTAAACGATATATGTGGTATTTCCCAATAATTACTGATTGTAAATCATCTTTGAATATTTGTTTGGCCAGATCTGCTATTGAAGAGAGCATTAAGTCACTTTTGATAACTTTGGTAACTTTGATAACTTAGCTTTTTTGATTATTTTTGAAAACGGAAAAAATATTCTTATTAGCAAATTAAACCAAATTATTGTGATATACTTATGGCCATCGCAAGTTACCCTACAATATCAGATCAAATATATTTCAAACTACAAAAAAGATTGGATAAACTTCCAATTGGTTATCCCAAAACAGAATCCGGTGTGGAAATTCGAATCTTAAAGTACCTTTTTACACCTCAAGAGGCAGCCATTGCAATTGATTTGTCTTATCTCCCCGAAACCATTTCTGTAATCTTTAAGCGAATTAAACGTAAAAAAATGGTAGACTCGGAAGAACAATTAGAAGAAATATTGGATAGAATGGCAGAAAAAGGGGCTATTGTTCGACATATCACTCGTAAAGGATTAAAAATATATTCTGTGGTCATGTTAGCAATCGGCATGTTTGAATTTCAAGTAGATAAATTGAGTGAAGCCTTTATTCGCGATTTTCAGCAGTATTTGGAAGAAGCTTTTCGGGATGAAGTGCTTAAAAGTAATCCTCAGCAGCTAAGACCCATTCCAACTGAAAACAGCATGTTAAGAGAGCTTCCTATTCTTCCTTATGATGATATTCGGAAAATTGTGAAGAACTTGAAGGGTCCGATTTTGGTAGCAAATTGCGTTTGCAAACAAGGACATGATATCATTGGGGATCATTGTAAAGTAACCGATCAGCGGGAGTGGTGCATTATCATTGGCGGTGCGGCTAAAAATTATCATGATCTCGGGTGGGGGCGGTATATTGATAAAGAGGAACTAATGGATATTCTGACGTTGGCCGAAAAGGAGGGTTTGGTGGTTCAGCCGTCCAATTCCCAACAACCATTTTGTATCTGTCTGTGTTGTGGCTGCTGTTGTGAAGTGTTAACTTCTGCAAAGGTATTGGACAATCCTGTGCAATATTTCAGTTCCAATTACATAGCCGTAGTGGATGAAGAGGCATGCATAGGTTGTGGAATTTGTAAAAATCGATGTCAAATGGATGCTATCACTATTGAAAATAAGAAATCGCACGTAGATCTAACCAGATGCATTGGTTGTGGGTTATGCACTACAACATGTACACCTCAAGCGATAAAATTACAAAAAAAAGAGTATGTAGTTGAGCCTCCTGTAAATGCTACCGAATTATATATGAATATGCTTCGAAGTAGAGTGGGAAATGCTAAGATGATGTTGATGCTTATCAGACGATTGCTGGGAAAGAAAGTTCTATGAAAGAAACGCTTCTAAATTATCGGATTCATGGGAAATCGCCGTTTAAAGTGGTGTTCCTGCATGGAGGACCCGGAGCTTGGGGTGAAATGGCCCCCGTAGCGGATTTTATTTCCCGAAATTATGAGATTGGCTGTGTAGAAGCATTTCAAACCAAATCTACGTTACTTGAGCAACTGAAGGAAATCGGAGAGATAATCTCACACATTGCTGAACCTCCTGTTTTACTTATTGGTTTTTCTTGGGGTGCTTGGTTGGCATATCTGGCAGCTGCTAATTCCAATTACAAAAACCTCATTAAAGCCATCGTTATGATTGGGTGCGGACCTTTTAGTCAATCATATTTCCTGGAATTGCAACAGATTCGAAAATCACGCATGACTCAGGAGGAATTCTCCTTTTATCAAGAATTTGAGTCCAATCTTCAGTCTGTTGGTAGTGTTCAAGAGCGAGAGCATATAATTTCTGAGTTGGGTAAAATTTGCGAAAAAACTGATCATTGTGATTTATTACCTCCATCTGAAAGGATAATTTTTCCCAAGGTCAATTTTCCCATTGATCGGGCTACATTTTTTGAGAAAGCGTTATCTGAGCTGCAAGCTGAACGAAAGTCGGGAAAATTATTAGAATATGCTCTCAGTATTACTTGTCCCGTATTTATTTTACATGGAGATTATGATCCTCATCCCGTGATGGGTGTAATCAATCCTTTAAAACCATTTTTAGATCAAATTTCAGTGAAGATATTTACCCACTGTGGACATAAACCATGGATGGAAAAACAAGCATACAGCGCATTTTTTGAGGAATTGCAATACATTGTGGAGAGCATATTCCAGTAAAAGAATAATCCGAACAATTCATCTATACAAAGCAAATAATTTAAAACAATGTGGGAATAATGGTTAATGGAGATTAGTTATGCACCGAATTTTAATTCTGAAAGGTGGCGGATTACGTGGATTACTGCAATTGCCAGCGTTGGAATCGATTGAGTCTTACTTTGATAAAAAAATTGCAGAAATTTACGATCTGATTGTTGGTTCTTCAGTAGGAAGTATCACTGGCGGCATTCTTGCAACAGGTAAATTCCCGGTTTCAAAATATTATGATTACTTTATGCGCTATATTCCGAAAATTTTCAAACGACGCAAGGGTTTGGGGCTTTTCCGACCGATTTATGAACAGAAAAATTTCTCCCGCATGTGGCAAAAGCTTTTTCCCGATTCTAATATCTTGATGAAAGATTGTCAAACCCGCTTTTTAAGCACTTCTATCAATTTATGCGATTTTCGCACTCACTTTTTCAAATCATGGGAAGAAAATGACGGGCAATTATCCTTGGAAGAATGTATTCTACGCTCTTTTGCCGCGCCCTATTATTTTGGACCGGTAATTGACCATGATCGAAAAGCAGTCTGGGTAGACGGCGGATTGGGAACCACAAACACACCGTTGATGATTGCTTACGCCGAAAGTATCAATTTAGGATGGCTTCGTGAAAAAGTGGAATTTACCGTAATTGGGACCGGTAATGTCAATTATTCCATGGATTTTGAAAAAGCTAAGCATTTGAATTTGCTCGAACAAATCAAGATGTTTCTGTATCCGAGAGAAGGTGGTTTAGCTCGGGTGCAATCTACTATGAATCAAGTTGATTTAATGCACATTATTGCCAAATCCAATCCATTAGTCGATTTTCACTATTACGATGTCGAGATTGGTTCGGAGTATTCAGGTTTAGACAAAAGAAAACATATTCATGCATATCAAGGCTTTGGAAGGATTATTGCGGATCAAGTGGATAAAGATCTTCAAGCGGTAGATAATTTAAGTATGCCGCTTTGAATTATGCGATATACATGCACTTAAACTCACTTAAACTCTCCTAAACTCACCCAAATTCACTTAGAATCGCTTTAAACCACATATATTTGATTTTTATATTAAAATGCATACATTTTTATCATTTAACTCGACAAATTTGTTAACAACTTTGGATAGACAATTTGGTCCGAATTTTACTGTAAATGTCGAGGGTTTGAATTCAACGCTTTCTTTTTCAGGTATTGTCAACCAAAGTTGTGGAGGGATTGAAAAAATGACTGATTCTGTTTATAAGGTGGTGGAACTTGTCGGAACATCCACTACGTGTTGGGAAGATGCCGTTAAAGCCATAGTAGAAAAAGCAGCCAAATCACTACAAGATATTCGGGTTGCAGAAGTAAAAAAACTCGATGTACGCATCGATGAAAATAAAGTGGTGCTATATAGGGCTAAAGTTGAACTTTCATTCAAATACAAGGATGAGTAAGTGCATCACGGAAATATGATTGTGGTTTTTTTTTTGTTTTTTACACCTTCAGTTTTGTTTTTTCGGTAATTTCCTTTTTTCCAATTGGTTTTCTAATTATTTTCATGCTCGAAGTCAGTCTTATCTACATATTCATAATTGAATCGTAAAAAGAAATAAAAATTTAAAAGAAAGAAAGAATTCTCTTAAGCTAATATTATGAATGAAAAAGCTGCTAAAATTCAGAAAGAAAAGAAAACCCTGGAAATTATGATACAAATATATTGTAGGGCTAAGCATGAAACACGTTCTCAATTATGTGATTCATGCCAGGATATTTTTGATTACGCAGTTAAAAGATTAAACTCTTGCCCGTTGTTGGAAAACAAACCAACTTGCGCGAAATGTCCAATTCATTGTTATGCACCCGAATATCGAGAAAAAATTCGTGAAATAATGCGATTTTCGGGTCCAAGGATGCTATATAGTCATCCTTTTCTCGCCATAAACCATTTATCAGATCTTCTTAAAAAGAGAAAGTAATAAGCTATTGAAAATAGCTTACCCCTTATCCAAAGCTTGTTCAACCAATATATCTATTATTGCATTAAATGCATCATGAACATGCTTGCCCGTCTTCGCAGATGTCATATACATACCCAAAAATTTCCGCTTCTTCACGATTTCCTTTATTGCTGAGTCATCATATTTCTCCTCATCTATCAAATCCGACTTGTTCGCAAAAACAACCATCGGCAACTCCCCGCAGTAATTTTGAAAATCATCCACCCAATCATTTATGGCATGCATTGTCTCTTCCCGAGTTAAATCATATACAACGATACAAGCCTTAGCGCCATTGTAAAAGGTAGGACGCATGAATTTGAATTGATCTTGACCAGCAATGTCCCATAAGAAGAGTCTTGCTCTTACTTTTTCACCATTTGGTCGATTTACAATAGTTTCATATCGGCTGAACTGAGCGCCGAGAGTCTTAATGTAGTCTTTATTAAACGAGCCTTGAGTAAACCGCTTGATAAGTGATGTTTTTCCTGCGGCCCCTGAGCCGATTACACACAATTTAAAAATGAAATCGTTACTGAATTCTTCTTCGGAATTGCTCATAATAGTCACAAAATCTGTTCTAAAATAAGGTTGGTTGCGCACCCTTAAAAAAGATTCGGAAATGGAATTCGGTGCAGAATTGATTTTTATTAGGCGAAAAGGAAGGTATTTGCAATGCAAAAGAGAGTGCATTTCCAAATATTAAAAAAGTGGGAAAAGTTCTGAAATAGTTGAAAATATTCGAAATATCGCCTTCCTTAGGATAAAAAAAGCATTTAAAAATTACTACTGTAATATAATTAATAACAGCTTCCGTTGTATAATGTTCCTTATTTCGAACTCAGCTTGAACCAATAAAAAATACTCTATTAAAATAAAAGAGGCATTCCGTATGGCATATCCGTTGATTCTATATTTTTCTTCACCATTTTGCGCCCCTTGTAAAAATGTCGAGCGGATGCTAAATGAGATAAACGTTAGTCTGTTCGGTAACAAATTGCGCATTAAGAAGATTAATATTGCTTCAGATATATCATTGGCTCAAAAATTCAATGTAATATCAGTTCCAACAATAATCATCGGTAACATTCGGATGTCGGTGATTATAGATAAAAACGAGCTTACTGATGCAATATTACAAGGTTTTATCTCATCCGTTTCATTTGAGGAAGAAGAAATGGGATTCGATCGTGATGAAAAATTAAAAACCAAAAATATTGAACACGTAAAAACCGAAAATTGTGGAAATGTAAAAACCGAAAGTATGGAAGAAATTGGGGTTAAAAGTGAGGAAAATAAATTAAAAACCGAAGATAATGCTATTAATTCTTTAAACTTGCAAGCTAAAGAGGAGCCTAATTATTGATACTCAAAATTAATCATAAAATTAATCAAAAAAATAATCGAAAAAAATCACAAAAAAAATAATGTGAAATAATTGAGGGAAAAAAATGAATCGAATATTATTGGAAGAAATGTTGCAGAAAATGAAAAAAGATTTAATTCAAGGCAAAGAGATAGGAAATTTAAAAATCGGGGCTTTATACGCTTTGGGTAATCAGCTTGATGCAATTTACTATTTCATGGGGCATGAATTAAGCGGAGTATTAGAAGTGGAAGAAACCATTAGCAGCCCTATCGTGCCTGCATTAGAACAAATTTCTAATCAGTATAATTTAGGCAAATTCATCTTGGTGGAAGAAGATAGAGAGCACATTACTTTTGATTTGGATCGATGTAATTCGTGTAAAGATCTTACTATTTCTAAGGTGAAAATGCCACAAGGTTTTTGTTCTTTTGAAGCGGGGTTGTATGCAGGTCTGGTAGAAAAAATGACAGGAAAACATTGTTTCGCACAAGAATTGGAATGCCGGTTGCAAGGAACGGTGGATTACTGTAGATTTATGATAGTCATTCCACAAGAATAATCATTAGTAAAAAGTGTATCAACCGAAATCTTTTTTTATTCAAATTACCTTAAGGTAGAACATGAACATATTCAACTAATCACTAATACGTTCATGGAGAAAATTAAAATGAGCACTCAAGATAAAGTTGTAGCTTTTATATTGTTGGTGACGGATTCAGTTGCCACGCAGCAAATATTTCATGATGTTAAGAAGATGGATAAAGTTAAAGAAGCCCATATGATATATGGAGATTATGATTTGATAATTAAAGTGGAATTGAACAATTTGCAAGAGATGACTGCATTTATGATGCAATTACGTAAAGATTTTGCCGTTAAAAAGTCATCTACTCTGATTACCCTATCTGAAGGAAATAGTTCATAAAAAATTAATTAATTTTAAAATTAATTTTCATTTTTTAACTCATAATTTATTAAGGATGCAGAAAAAATTCAACTATGATTCCATCTATATTAATCATTAACGGCTCTCCCCGCAAAAAAGGTCTCACCATGTCTCTTGTTTCAGTTTTTCAAAAGAAAATTGAAGCGTTAAACTCAGACCCAGAGAAAAATCTAAGGTCAAAAATTTCAACCGAAGTTTTACATTTAGTAGATTATAATGTAGTTCATTGCTCGGCTTGCGATAAATGCTTACGAAAACCTTATGAGTGCCCTCTTGATAAAAATGATGATTTTAGATTGATTGCTGCGAAAATGAAGCAAGCAACTGCCATTATCATAGCCACTCCGACCTATTTTTCAAATGTTTCTGGATTTGTTAAGGATTTGATTGATAGATCCCGACCCCTTAAAATGGCTAAATATAAATTAAAAAATAAGTTATTTTCAGCAATCGTTACCTCGGGTTTAGTGGCAGGGGGTTTGAATGTCGTTCAAAATTCCTTGATACAATATGCTCTAATTCAAGGTATGGTTGTAGTCGGTGCATTGGGACATCCTGTATTGATGAGTAATTTTCCTACAGAAACCAGCCAAAAACTCGAATTAACCGAATTTCGGAAACCTAATGAATTATCAGGAGTAGCAACAGCGAATTGTGAAGCATTAGCCGAGAGAATGTGGGATTTACTTCAGCATGGATTAAAATTTCAATAATAGAAGTTCTTCAAAAATGAAATGCTTCATAAAACGAAGTTAAAAAAATGAAGTTATAACTTCATAATATAACCTTTCATTACAAATTCATCCAAAATATCTGGAACCCTGCTATAGTCAAACTTTAAAAGCTGTTCAGCTGCAATTTTACGTAATTCATCAATTAAGTGCTTTAGAGTAATGGTTTTTTCTTTTCTTAAGGTTCTTAAAGTGTGTTTCTCTAAGATATCTGGAAGCATTTCCGCTTGTCGGATATGAGTGTCATCATTATACATAAAGAGCGTTTTATCATCCAATTTCAAAACGATTTCCGCTTCACCCTCTGGTTTTTCCAGCTTTTCAACACTTTCATTCCGATCTCTCATTAATTGAATCAATTCAGGCGTGAAATATTCAGCTTGTCGAGGATATTTTTTTCGGAGCACTTTTTGAATTTTCTCTGTTTTTTGGAGATTCTCTACCTTAATTTCCTCAGCAAACTTGGAAAGATAATCAAAGAAATTCTTTGCATATACAATCTGCAATTTTGGTGGTGTTTTTTTAATCATATCGAAGAGAAATTCTAGAGGTTCTGTGGTTATTGAACTAAATGGCTTCTGAACAACCAACTTATAGGCTACATTATAAATTGTATATTTCTTCAATTTTTCTTTGTGTTCGTCATTATATTCAAGAAATTTATCTGCATGAAATATTTTTGCATTCCGTGCCACATCAGGAAATATTTTGGCTAAATAAGTGAAAAGAACGCAAAAACGTTCGGAATCAGTCTCATTTTCAATTAGGAGAAAGGGACTTCGGATAAAACCACCAAATAATAATACCCGTAAATCATCTTCACTGATAAATTTCATGATATTAGAATAGGTGATATTAAATTCGTCTGCACGGCGGAGAATATCGTTTTTTAGATTTTCAACTTTCTTTTCTTCATCCATTAATGAAAATTCTAATACTAAATAATCACGTACATCAAAATTCTTATCCACATATGCGTAGAAAGCATCCTCACAAATCATTCCAGCAGGTATGAATACGCTTGTGGCACCAGTTTCTTTTTTCTGAATAACATCAACTGGAACAGGAATTCTTCCTGATCTTCCACACACAGGACAAATTACGGTAATTTTTCGTTCGCTCATAGGCACCCACACTTTTTCAATTGGCGTTTAGATCGTTCTTACTATACTATTATACGCTTAGCGGTTATAAAATTTCGTTTTAGGAACTCTCATAAATTAGAAAAACGTGAATTATAATTATTGAGAGAACGACTGATTTTGGGAATTGCTTCTGTATATGAAGTTAAAACACCAATAAAAGGTTGTTCGGTAATAGACTTCAACAATGGTTGCAAAATTGAAAATATTTCATGACGACACTCCAAATTCCCTTCAGCCAAAAGTGAAATATAATAATCATTAATACGGGAAAAAATAATAAAACGATATTGTTGAAATCCTAAACGAACAGAAATCCAATCCGGCATCATCAGTGTGTTTGCAAGAGTATTAGCTGCAATAGCTTCTACTTTGGCAGTAATAATTGCTTCTTGTAGTTCCATACGATCTTCAAAATCTTTTGAATCTTCTTCTGATCTTGGGGGAAGATCTTCAAATTCCAGAGTGGTGGTAATTAATTTTGATATAATGCCAATCGATTGATAACTCAAACCAAAATAATCGACCCGCATTTCTTGTGAAAGCATTTTCAAAGGTTTAGGAGTGAAGACATCATTTAATTCTATCATAGTTTCTAATAAATACTTAATTTTTTTCTGGAATTTTTGAGAAATTTCGTATTTTGCGATTTTATTAAATTCATCCAGTGGCTTATTTCTAAAATAATCTTTCACTGAAATATTGATTTGTTGAAGCAGCCATTGAGCCTTTTTTTCGGGGATTTTCCCATAAATGATCAAAATTAATTCGTTTTCTTCTGCAAAATAACAGATTTCTTGTTCATCGCTTGTAGGAGATTTGAGAAGCATTCTATCCAAATTTCCACTTAAAATTGAAGTGGCTATGTATTCCAAATTAATAGCTAAATCTAAAAGATAGGTAAATGTATCATTCAAACTGAAAATTTCTTCTCTATTTTTTGAAATAATTCCGATATATTTAATATATTCATCTGCATTGCCAAGCTGAATTTTTTCTTGTTCAACTTGCAATCGGGTTACTTTTGTTGAAATTTTTACTCTCGCAATAGAAGAATCGATTTGTGAGGTTTTAACTTGAAAATTTTTCACTATAGCAGGAGTGAGCTTTTTTACAGAAGTAGAAGCAATCGAACTTGCAACAATATCCGGATTTTTTTGAATTCTGAGAGATTTTAAGAACGATATTCGAGCGGATGAAACCTCCGAAGAAGATTTCTTTTTAGATGAAGTTAATTTTATAGGAGGAGCAAAGTTTTTAGAAGGAGTAAAATTTCCAGAAGGAATTTTAGATTTTTGATTGGATGATTTATTTTCTTTGATGGTTGAATTATGGAGAAAAAGAGATGGAGGAGCAGGTTTTTGTGATAAACTTAGTTTTTTATTGCAAAATGGGCAAATTCTAACATTTTTATTGGGGAGAGTTTTTCCACAATAGGGGCAATCTTTTTTGGAATCTGGTAAATGAAACACGACGTTTACTCCTTCTTCGCTATGATTAATAATTTCGTTGGAGATATAAAAATGTTAACCTTATGCTCTCTTCATTATGATTAATAATTTCGTTGGAGAGAAATTTGGGTTAGTAATTGCAAACGCTTTTTCCCATCGTGAGATGGAAGATGTTCAAGATTATTTAAGGCATTTTGGATGAAAATATTCGCCATGTCTCGAGCTTTTTCAATTGCCCCACTGGACTGGATTAATGAAATACCTCTCTCTATTTGTTTTTCTGTCAAGTTATTATTGACTAAAAGTCCTTCTAATTCATTTTTTTCAGACGAATTTAGTAAGGAAAGAGCCGCCAGTATGACATAACTTTTTTTACCCTGACGCAAATCGCTCCCAATCGGTTTCCCAAATTTTTCATCTCCAATAATACCCAAAATATCATCAACAATTTGAAAACCGATCCCAAAATTCATACCAAATTGACTCAAAGCATTACAGATGTCCGGGTTGGCACCTGCCACAATCGCCCCTGTCCGAGCACTTAAAGCAAGCAAATCACCTGTTTTTCGGGAAACCATATCTAAATATTCATCCACGCTGACATCATTCCGTTTTTCAAATTGAAGATCCATTGCTTGTCCTTCACATATTCGGATCAAGGTTGCAGAAAAATCTGAAATAATTTTAATTTTTAGGGATGAATTTAAGGATGATCGCGTGATAATCAAAAACACTAATGATTGCAGGGAATCTCCTGCCAAAATGGCAATATTTTCTCCCCATTTTGTATGAACAGTAGGAAATCCTCGACGGAATTCATCTTTATCCATAATATCATCATGAATTAATGTAAAAGTATGCAAAATCTCAACAGCTGAAGCAATTGGAATGATTAAAGAATTCTCATCATTAAATATTGAAAAAACAGTGGTCATAATATATGGTCTAATTCTTTTACCACCAGCATTAAAAAGATGCCGACTTGCCTCAGAAAGTTTAGTATTGCTAAATTTTACATGGATTTGGATGTAATTATTAACCATTTCAACAATTTTAGCAATATCATTTTGTAAATCAGTATTTGTCATTTAATTATCTCCTTAAATATTTTTTATTTGAATTTTACGCTGTACTATCCAATCACTTAGTGGAGGAAGATAAACTTTCGGAATACCCGCCAAATCAGAGAGTTTCTGGACACCAGTAAGCATCATGAAAATTTTCAATTCGGAATTCAGCTGTTCACCTAACTCTTCAAGAGCTGATGAACCCTTATTAGCCGCTTTTAGAAATGGTAAAGCCAAACCGCAGAGATCTGCACCTAAGCTTATTGATATCCCTATATCTCTACCAGAACGAATACCGCCACTCGCAATTAATAATCCGGTCTTCGGTAAAACAGATCTAACTTCTAAAATACTTGCTGCAGTCGGAATTCCCCATGAACTGAAAGTATTGCCTATTTTTGTAGCCATTTTAGAATCACGATCTTGATTGCGCCTAGCTTCAATACGAGTAAAATTCGTACCTCCAAACCCTGCAATGTTAAAACAATCAAATCCTTGTTTTATCAGCCTTTCCGCAAATTCTCGGGACATTCCCACTCCCACTTCCTTAAAAATTATGGGAATTTGTAAATAATCACTTAATTGTGAAATTTTAGCAAGTCCATCTTTGAAATTTAATGGTTCTTGTTGTTGAATTAATTCTTGTAAAACATTTAAATGAACACATAATCCATCGGCTTCTATTACATCCAGAATTTCAGAAATTGGAGTAAATGATTCCATTTGTAAGATCTGAGAAATCCCTATATTTCCTAAAACTATTCCGTCAGGATTTGATTTTCGAACGATGCGAAAACTTTCAAGGTGGCTATCCGGTTTTAACATGATTCTTTGGCTACCTACACAAATAGGTAACGATTTTTGAGCTGCAAATTCCGCTAAATTTTTATTTATTGTATAGGAAGTTGAAGTACCGCCTGTGAGTGCATCAATTAAAATTGGCGCAGATATAGTTTTCCCTAAAAATGATGTTTGTAGATCGATATCGGAAAAATTTAACTGTGGAAAAGGTTCATGCACTACATTAACTCGATCCAACCAAATATCGCCAGAGGAATAACCGTCATTTTCAATTGCAAGTCTAATGTGTTCTTCTTTTCTTTGATATATCGTTGGATCTTCGTTAACCATATTCTAAAATGAGATTGCTTCTAATTATAATCTTTTGGTTGCTAAATTATTGAAAAAAAGGGAGAAATATTCATGAAAATAGATAAAAATTAATCTAATTCCTTAAAATTTCCCACATATGTTGAACCCGTTGATTAATTAAGGCTTGGGTTCCAATGTCCGTGCGATGAAAGAGTTCTCCATGAATATATTGGGTTGCATTTTCAGCGATTTCCTCTGCTTCTTCAATGGAATCAGCGATACCTAACACTGCAATAGCTCGAGAAGTAGATGTAAAGATTTTCCCATCTTCTTCACTGACTGAAGCATAGTAGATTTTTGCTCCGATTTTATTTAATCCTTCTTTATCAATTTGTATTTCACTATTTGCTTTCGGATTTGTGGGATAACCTTCAGGAACTAAATACTTGCATACAGTAGCCTTATTTTCAAATTCAATATTTGACTGTAAGGTTCCATTTAGTATTCTTTGACAGATCTCTACAAAATTCGATTTAATTATAGGAAGAATGTTCATTGCTTCAGGATCTCCAAAGCGGATGTTAAATTCTACTACTTTTGTTCCTTTCTTAGTTTTCATGAACTGTCCGTATAAAAATCCCTTATATTTCACACCAGTTTCTAAATGAACCGATTTTACTACTTTTTCCAGCTGTAATCGAGCATATTCTACATCATTGGCATTCACAAACGGTAGAAGATGATTTTCATAAGAAATTGAACCCATTCCGCCGGTATTTGGTCCTTTATCGCCGTTATAAGCTCTTTTATTATCTTGAACTAATGGAGTACCCACCACATGATCTCCGTCAACAAAACATATATAAGTAAATTCTTCTCCTTCTAATTTCTCTTCGATTACCACGCGCCCATTATGATTAAAAATTTCTTGACAGTAATCGTATATTTCTTCTTCTGAATGAAGATGGTCTCCCCAAACTTTTACACCTTTTCCACCAGTTAATCCATCGGGTTTCACCACTACATTCTCTTTTCCAATTTTTGCTACAAATTCTGGAATTCCATCCATTTTTATGAATGTTTCAAAGTTAATATTTGATTCAATGTTGTGTTTTTTTAATAATTCCCGGGCAAAAATCTTAGAACTTTCCAATTGTGCGCATTCAATGGTAGGTCCAACAGTAGGAATCCCTTGTATCTTTAATCCATCAACAATTCCTACGGCTAAAGGTGCTTCCGGACCTACTACAGCAAACTCTACCTTATTCTTTTTTCCAAAGGTGGAAATTTCAGAAAAATTGGTTAAATCTCCCAGTTTTACGTTGTCATTACAGAGCTTAGCAATACCGGGATTACGTTTCGACATAAATGCACATAGTTCTGCACCCCCTTTTACCAAAGCTTCTGCTAAAGCATGTTCCCGGGCACCATTTCCAATTAGAAGTACACGTGTCATAATTATCAAAGCACGGGAGATCTCAAAAATTCTTCTCTCCTCTAGTTATTAATCGATTAATATCACTATCCACAATTGATCTATAATTTTATGAATGCAAAGCATTGAATAGCTATTGATAATGAAAATAATATCCTGGAATGTTAACGGTTTAAATGCGGCTTTAAAGAAAGGATTGATGGAATTTATCGAAGAAGAAAAAGCGGATGTTTATTGTTTTCAAGAAGTGAAAGTTACTGAAAAGACCTTAGATTCTACCTTTCTTTCTAACCCATTAATAAAAGATTATAAAATGTATTGGAATCCCGCCCAAAAAAATGGATATTCAGGTACTATGGTGTTATCGAAAATTTCCCCAAAAGCGGTAATGTACGGATTAAATGATGAAGATCTAGATTCTGAAGGAAGAATGATTACAGTTGAATTCGATAAATTTTTTCTCTTGAATGGCTATCTTCCAAATGCAGGATATGGATTGAAACGTTTGGATTTTAAATTACGCTATAATAAAGCATTATGGAACTTTCTAGATGAACTGAAGAAGGAAAAGGGAGTAATTTTATGCGGAGATCTCAATGTCGCCCATGATGAGATTGATTTAGCTAATCCAGCATCGAATAAGAAACATGCAGGTTTCACCCAAGAAGAACGTGATGCATTTAGTGAACTTCTAAATCGTGGATATAAAGATACTTTTCGTCATTTTACAAAAGAAGGAGGGCATTATACTTACTGGTCTTATCGTACAAAAGCCAGAGAACGCAATGTAGGATGGCGTCTAGATTATTTTGTTGTGAATAAGGAATTTTTCCCTTATGTTAAAAAAAGTGAGAATTTAGAATCAATTTATGGATCTGACCACTGTCCTATTCGTCTCACCTTGGATCTCAAATAGTCATTCAGATTTTTCTGAGAAAGAAAGTGTGATAGTGTTTGGAGTTGAGAAATATTCGGATATTTTGTATTGGTTCGGTAAATTGGGATGGAATAATTTCTTTCTCCGGAGTAAAACAAGAATTTTTGGGAGGTAGCGCCGCGAATACTTGCATTTATCTGAAAAAATTGTTCAAAAGATATCCTTTAAATGAGAAGATAAAAATTAATTTAATTGCTGCTATTGGAAATGATAAAAACGCTGAAAAAATACGAGAATCTCTCGAACAGATAGGAATTTCTCAAAATTATCTAATATCATGTGATGGTGCATCAGGTAAAACCAAAATTACTTTAGATTCAGCTGGTGAACGCCGGATTGAACGATATCCTTCAGTTTCGTCGCAGCTCGCTGAAAAATTAAAAATTTCACCATTTTCATCCCAGTTGAAGAATTCGATAATTCACTGCAATCATTCATTTCAAACACTGGCTACAATTGCCCAGTTTAATTCGAACCTCTTTTCGGTAGATATTAGCGGATTTTTACCTAAAGATAATATAAAAACTGAAACCATTAAGAATCGATTTTCGGCTGAATTTGACCAGATATTTCCAACAATTACTTTAAAAGCAGTTTTTGGGAATCTTAACGAATATTCTAACTTGCTTTTTCTGTTAAGATACATTACTGAACCTGCTACATTTATAAAAGCCAGTATTCCTCAAAGGGTAAGTATATTGCGAAAATTAAAGAAAAAGCTAAATACACAAATACTTTTTGTTAAAATGGGAAAAGATGGCGCTATTATCCTTAATGATGATGATTTTTTTGTGGCAAAACCACCCCATGGACAAAAAATACTAGATACTACCGGTGCAGGGGATATTTTCAACGCAGGAGCCATATTTGGATTGTTATTTTCTTTTTCTCTTGTAAAAATTCTGAAGATTTCCGTTCATTTAGGTACATGGAAATGTGCTTTTCTGGGTGCACAAAATTTTCCTATCGAAACTTCTAATTTATTATCCAGAATTTTACATTAAATCGAGATAATATTCAGATGAGATCCTGATTATAGATCTTATTATATTTTCGTGTTCAATCAAGAATTTAGCATAAATATTTCCCTCTTTTTTCTTTAATTATGAAATTCAATCTAATTTTTCAACTTTAATTTTTCAAAGAACACAAAATTTTAAGAAATTTAATTGCAAAATAACATATAATTATGGAATCAATTCAAGAATTTGTTTTAGCTAATCTAAATTACATCTATCTAGGAATTTCCTTGGGTATTATCTTCTTGCTGTTCAATTCATTGACTAGACGCAAATATCGACCACTTTTTCATTCATTATTCTTTCTCTGCACCGCATTTATAGTTACCTTTCTAATCAACGATATTTTCATCATTATTTTACTTCCATTTTTCATCCTATTTATTTTGAATATCTTCAATGATAGAATTTTTCAAGATTTAGTTACTATAGAAGAAAACCAAATTTTTGAATCCAGAAATCCCCTCGTTTGGGAACAATTTGACACTCCGCCTGAGTTAAAACAAGGAGGAAAATCATAATGCTTGAAATACTCTTAGAAAATTTACCGATTATAATATTAATGCTTGTATTAATTATCATTGTCCCAATTATGGAACATCCTAAAATATCCTTCCATCTTGTAAATATAGGCATAATTTTAACCATATTTCTTCAAACTCTCATGATATTATCCATCACCATCCCTCAATTGAGTTTCTTTGCACAATACAGTCCATCTCAATCAGCTTCATGGATCATCGCTGATTTTTTACTTTGCCTATTCCTTGCGTTACATGTTTTGAATAAAAAATCAATACTGAATTCAAATTCGGGTGAATTGATTGGCCCAATATTTCTTTTAATGGTTATTTCTACCATAATCTTGCTTGAATCAGAAAATATCTTCATAATCTCTATGGCATTTCTGGTTTTACTAAATGTTGTCTATTACATGTCATTTACAGGTGATTATAAGAAAGATCCAAAGTATTTCAAAGAATTCAAAGAAATGGTTGGCTTTACCACATTTTTATTGATTATTTTAATCGCAGTTCTAGGATTGTTATTGTTTTCCTATAATTTAATTAATTTAAAGATAACTTTCACTTCAATGCAGTTAATTCAAGAATATTTGACCTATTTTGCATACTTTTTAGCCCTTACATTATTACCGGGATTTGGAGTTTTAGTTTCTCGAAAAATACGACGCAATTTCAGTGATTTTCCGCCATTATTAATTGGAATTGTATCAATTGTGGTTTTTCCTACAATATTTTTGGTGAATTTCCGAATATTCACCACTTTCATCAGCTTTAATCATACTTTAGGCTATGTTTTTTTTGGGATTAGTTTAATTGGAATTTTATGGACAATCAAAGAATTAATTTATGAATTTAGAAAACAGACCCCTCAAAAACGTACTAATCTAACCAGAATATTTTTCTTATTAACTAGTATTGATGCACAAGGATTTCTGCTGATTTTGTCTGGATATTATTTTTCAGCACAAGCAAAGACATTATTTTTTAGCACGACTATTTGGTATTTCTTAGTCGTGATAATGTTTAAGGTTTTGATCCTCGCAGTAATGTTGCCATATTTGCGGGTTCTTGATAAGAACTATCGCTTAAACACGGTATCTTCAAAAACTTGGGGTTGGAATTTCGTATTGCTAATATTGGCACCAGGAATTTTTCTGTTTGACAATGCACCTGGTTTTCAATTTATTAGTGGTTTATACTCTAGCCTTCTAAATACAGCAACGAATCTAATTCCACAATCGAGCGACATTATCTTTTTATGGATAATATTAATTTTGGGATTAGGAATTATCTCATTTGAATTTTTAATTGTGGTTTGGTTCTTCAATTTTATTCGAAAGGAAATCACTTCCAAAAAAAATATCGAACCAGTTTCTCCAACATCTTCGTTAGTTTTTTCTGATGGATTTTTGGTGATTTTTCTTTATGTTCTAATGGTAATCTGGACCATTTTTGGGCCAAAACTCGATTTAATTTCTAATTTACAAACATTTTTCTTTTTTTGAATATTTAGTAAATAAAAGCTACCATATTACTGTTAATAAAATATTTTAAATAACTAGATTTAGGAATGGATGATTAAATTTGCAAAGAATGTTCGGTACTTGCGGAATCAGGAAAAAATTCTCAACTTATGATAAATCGGAACAAACATTTACACCAAATATGGCAATACGGTTGGGGGAAGCAATCGGTACTGCGATAAATTCTGGAACAGTAGTTATTGGAAGAGACATCAGAACCGCGGCTGTAGCGATCGAATATGCCATCATCAGTGGACTTGTCAGCACAGGCTGTAAAGTATTCACCATTGGAATGGTAACCACTCCTACGTTAGCCATGTCGATTGACTTTCTTAATGCAGATTGTGGTGTTATGATCACGGCTTCTCACAATCCAGCAGAATACATTGGTGTAAAGCTATGGAATAAAGGAGGGTTAGGATTCAGTCCTTCTCAAGAAGACGAAATTGAAAAAATATATCAAAATCGCAATTTTGTTCGAAAAAGATATAATGAATTAGGTTCAGTAACTCAAATCTCTGGAATAAATGATAAACATATCGAAAACATTATGAAATTAGTTCAATATAAGTGTGAAGACCGCCAATTTCATGTGATAGTTGATCCAGGCAATGGAAGTGCCTCCGAAATCGGTCCAAAATTACTGAGCAAATTGGGTTTGGACTTTGTCACTTTAAATTCACAGCCAGATGGAACCTTTCCAGGTCGTGATTCAGAGCCCAGTCCAA
Organism: uncultured archaeon; assembly: GCA_964426185.1. GTDB lineage: Archaea > Asgardarchaeota > Lokiarchaeia > Sigyniarchaeales > Promethearchaeaceae > Harpocratesius. The sequence continues at coordinate 28,057 of CAYRPF010000024.1, forward strand.
AAAACTTGGAAGATTTACGACTATTTATTAAACATTCTCCCAAAATTCAAATGGGAATTGCATTTGATGGCGATGCAGACCGAGTAATTTTTCTGGATGAAAACGGTCAAGTTGTGGAACCAATCAGAATTTTAACATTCTTGGCAAAAGAATATATTAAAATTAACTATCCAGATCCCAAAAGGCGACCACTTTTAGCTGTTGTCACCCCAGTTAATTCTTCGGGTGTTATTGAAGCGGTATTAGAACCAATGGGTGTATCAGTATATCGCACGAAAGTAGGGGATATTAATGTATCCCAAGCAATGGTGAAATACAATGCCTTTTTAGGGGGAGAAAATTGCGGGGTATATATATGGCCAGAGTATACAAATCATAAAGCACCTGATAGTTTGGCGACTATTGCTATTCTCTTGAAATTTATTTCCAACTATAATGGTAAATTTAGTGAATTGTTGGTTGATATTCCAGAATTTCCTTATGTAAAGAAAAACATCGAATTAGAACACGACATTCATTTTAATGAGCAAGATTATCTGAACATAGCTGAGAAATTGGAAGAAAAGTTGCTACAAGCAAACTACACCGATTTTAAACTCACTATGGTTGATGGAATGCATTTGCGTTTTAATAATGGATGGATTTTAATTAGAAAATCTGGAACCACGCCAATTTTACGTATCACCGCAGAATCCCAAACCTCTCTGGAAGAAACGAAAAAATTGATTCAAATCGGTGTTGATACTGTAAAATCATTGATGCCAATTGTGGATGAAAGAAGATGAGTGATTCTTTTAATTTATTTCTTTTTTTTTTGTAATTTAAGCTTTACACGTGATTGGAAGTGTTTCTTACCGCTTTTTCTGTGTTTTTCCTTATTTCTTTCATTTAGCAGATTTAAAACCACTCCAAGGTAATTCTTAGCACGAGGAACAATTTTTTTGTTGGCTACTGCTTGATTCCATTTCTTAACTAAAACCACTTCTTTGAGTAAGGCGGCAGTAGTCATTTTGCCAATTTCCATCCAATCTTCCTTAACAATTTCTTTTTCAGAATCTAAACCTGGGCAATATTCTATCGCTTTTTTGGTGAGATCCATATGAACATCTAAGCCTTTTTGTGGAAAAGAAACGGGACTTGAATGAAAGTGGAAGGGAAAGGTTCGACAAATATTTGGACGAGCATTATAGATCCGACATTTATTCTTTTTTGATAAAAAGATGCATCTACCATTTTTTTTTTTCCTTAATCCCACAAAAGCCAATCCATGCTCTGTTTCAATTGGAGGTACAACCAATTTCTCCAGTTCTTTATCTGTAGGAGTATGATCAAAATGATAAAAGCCAATTACTTTAAGAAAATCTTCCAAAGAATAATTCAATTCAGCTTCCATTCGAAGTATATCAGAGTATGTTAAGTTTACAATCGTATTGCGATCTGAACAGCATCTTCCACACTGAATGCAGTCAAAATGATAAGGAGGATGGATTTTTTTAGGTAATCTTTTTTTAGGGGGAGAAGATATTGCAGAAGGGGGATTATTCTTGTTCATTATAATTCTACTATATGAAATTAGGTAATAATAGCAAAAACGTTACTTTTTTTTTAAATCTAATGTTATAAACAAGAAATGTACGACCAAATTGCTCAAGACTGGAAAAATAAAAGGCAACACCCTTGGAAACCCCTTGTTTCTATATTGGAGCCTTATCTTAAATTACATTTTTCAAGTTCAAGAGCTGATCAAGAACAAACGTCCATATTTTTAGATGTTGGAGCTGGATCAGGTCGTCATTCTGAATTTCTTCAGCAATATTGCACCCGTCTCATAGAAATTGATCAATCTAGAGAAATGCTTAAGCACAATAATTCTCCAAGCCTAAAAGTTCAAGCCGATATGATTTCTCTTCCATTTCGGACGAACAGCGTAGATGGTATTTTTTCTATTGCTAGCATTCATCATATAAAGGGAAAAACACATAGAATTCGAATTATTAATGATTTTCAAAAAATTGCCCGAAAAGAAGCTCTGATTGTAATAACTGTTTGGAGATTTAAACAAAAGAAATTCTTCCATGAATATAAAAAACAAATACTAGAGAGTACCTATAGAGAATTCGGAATAAAATTATCTGCTAAAAGCAAGATTGATAAGGAAATTGGAGATGTCAACGTTCCGTGGAAGGTTTCTCAACAAAACCAAGAAATTGTAATTCAACGTTTTTATCACCTTTTTCGAGCTGTTGAATTTCGACATCTAGTAAAACCTTTTAAATCTAAATTAATAACTGCCTTTGGATCGGGACGGGAAAAGTCGAATTTTTTATTTATTGGAGTAAATGAGTAAAAAAATAAATTGTGATTATTTATAATCATTATGGAAAACATTTTGAAACATTTCATTCATACTAAGAAATATCCAATGCTACTAATGACATTGCTAATTCTAAGCATTTTTCTGCTTTCCTTTTCTCGAGCAACCTCGACCTTCATTTCTGTTCCTTTTCAAGCAAATCAAGAAATAAACTTAGAAATTACTTATAACGTTAATTATCAAGCGCTTTCTCCTTATAACAGTATATTTAAAATTTGGATTCCCCGTTTGAAAACTTGGAATTCAGAAGATATAAATCAAACCGCTGCCGTTCAAACCGTGAATCAACTAGATATTATTCCTCCTGATTTTTATCAAAAATATTCGTTTGATCCCAGCGATGTTTATGGAAATTCATATGATTATTATGAACTTGAAATGAAACCTATGTATGATCAAACCACGTTTTCCTATTCTGCGATATACAATGTAGCTTTACAATCACGTAATTGGTCAATTCCAATGGATCTTTCTTTAAATGATTATAATAAATCAGATTCTATTTACGAATTTTACACTTCTCCTCAACCTTATTATGAAATTAACGATACAGAAGTGCAAACACTAGCATCTTCCATTACTCATAATTCCACTAATATTAAAGAAATACTTGAATCTGTCTATTTATTTGTTGAAGATTCCATGAATTACACCGCTATGGATGAAGTTCTCTCTCTCAAAGAAATAATTGGAAATTATCAAGGGGATTGCTCTGAATTCTCAACTTTGATGGTAGGATTGCTAAGAACTGCCGGAATTCCTGCGCGCAAAGTATTAGGAATTTCTTTGATCGAAGGTTCTCTCTCGGAACCGATTCCAAAATATGATATGCGGCCCGGAGATCAATGGTCATATTCGTTAGAATCGGAAAATGTAATACCGGGTCATGCTTGGGTTCAGTATTATGTGCCATATCTTGGGTGGGTGAGTGCAGATCCAACTTGGGGAAAACCTTATTACGCATATGGAAATGAATCTGCCTTGCAATATCTTTATCAAATAGATTATCTTCATTTAATTACCACAATTGGTGGTTGGTATGAGTACGATATCAATCCACCTTTGGAAATATTGGAAGTGAATTCAACAGGAATACCAGAATTTCCCTTTCTTTTTCCAATCGGAAACGCTCAAAACTATCAATTAGATTTTCAAATTGACTTTGAAGTATTATCAAGTACTTATGTTTCTGGTTTGTACTTAGATCAAAATAGTTGGATTATCCTAATAATTACCTCTAGTTCATTTCTAATAATAGTTTTCTTATGTTTTGGATCGCTTTATAGTCGGAGGCATAAAAGAAGGAATACTAATTTTTTCAGAAATTGAAACTAAAGATTTTTTAATTTTTCCACCAAACGGAATAATATAACTTATCTAAACATATTATGGTGACAAGATATTGTGAGAAAAACAGAGACAGGAGATAAATACTACAAAATTGTATACTGGGGATGCTTTGCAAGCGGTAAAACAACAGCAGTCGATACTCTGTTCAAAATTTTACAAGAAAAAACAGATTCAAAGGTACTTCCAGTAGGAGAATTAACAAAAATCGCAACCCCTTCTGGTGCTACTAACTATTTTGATCGCGGAATATTAAAAAGTGTGAACCAAGAACAACAATTCTATCATCTTTATACTGTTGCAGGTCAAAAAAGGTTCCTACCACTACGGAGCAAAGTATTTTTCGGGGCAGATGCAGTTGTTTTGGTTGTTGATGGACAGCGTGATAAATTATCTGCTAACGAAGGTTCTATGGAAGAATTAAATGATATTGCTGAATTGCCATTAGTGGAGAAAATTCCATTAATAGTAATGATCAATAAGCAAGATTTGGACGAAATTGTCAGTAAAGAAGAAATTATTGGATTATTAAAGAAATATAATCTTTACTTTCCAGATAACCACCCTAATGCAGAAAAAAACCCCGAAATATTTGAAACCATTGCTCTTTACGAAAAAAAACAGAATATATATGAGAGTTTTGTAGAAATAATCGAAAGCTTTGAAGGAATTAGATAATTTTTTTTTATCCTCTTCTCTTTAAAGAAATGATTTTACTAACGGTAAAATACGATTAACGAATTCTGAAACAAGATTATCCATTTTTTCCACAATTTTGGGATTTGATTTAATCAAAGCCATCAAATATAAGGATTCTTCTAGTAGATCTATTCTAATAAAAATGATCATTTCTTTATCCATTTGCCAAATTGCTTTTTTTTTTTTCAAAAGTTTGAAATCTGAAAAAGTCCTATATAAATTTTGAAAATGTGGTGCGGAAATTTCTGAAACGAGTTTAGTAACTTCATTGATGGAATAATCTGAAATAATAATGGAACTATTATTGAGCAACAAAATTGCTTCTGCATCCGATTGATTGGCCAGCCATTTTAACTGCCCTCTTAAAATATCCCGATTAGGGCTTATTGATCCAATTCCTGCTGAAAAAGATTTAATGAGAGAATACGGGTTAAAAATAGAAGTTTTACAGAATTTTACCTGAAATTTATGGGCAATTTTCGCCAATTTACTTTTAATTTGATTGATATTATCTAAAATTGAGGGATCTTTTTCAATATCTGGATCAATTTTATGTAAATTTACAATAACAGGGGGATATTGATTAAATGATTCTAAAATACGTATTATTTTAGTAAAAAAATCAAACATTTCAGGAAACCGTTCCAAATCTCTCATGTCAACAAGGAAGAATAATAAATTCGTGTCATAAAGATATAAATCTGCTTGTTTTAAAAAAGCGGTTCGATATTTCATCTGTCCTCCAACATCCCATTCCATCAGATTTTGGCCTAGAATTACTTCCTCATGCCTCTCCACCCCGCGAGTTGGTTTAATTCCTGTAAGTTCGCTATACTTTTGCTTGATTGCCCTTAAGAAACTGGTTTTTCCAGAAGCATCCAATCCAGTAAAGAGAATTTTAATATTTCTTTCTTTTCTCAAAGGAATTTTAACATGATTGAGAAATCCATCTATAGTTTCATAAAGTTTAAGGATATTTTCTCTAATTTCTTCACGATTACTACGTTTGGTAATATTGTTTGCACAATCTCCCATAAAAATCGAAAGATCTTTCATTTGTTCATATAAAACCGAAGCATTATAATTTTTAACCAACAAAGAAATTGTAGCAGCTTTTGCCTTACCTCTTGCAGATTCATCGCTAATAAGAAAGAAATAAGTTAATCCAGTGATTTCCATATCAGGAAATGGTAGAATTCCGAAATATTTAATCGAGGAAATCTCTTGACCATCCTGATATACTTGTTCTCCCATTAGTAGGCTAATTGATTTCATAGCAATTAGCAACTGCTGTTCTTCTGGAATTTCTGCAGGTATGCAACAAATAGGAATAGGACCTTCACGTTCAAAAACCGAGAAGATGATACTTTGAATTATGTTTTCACTCGATTTTTCCAGTCTATTCACCGTAAATTCGTATTTTTACAAAAAATTTCTTGTATGTTACATTAAAAATATTGTTCTTTCTTTCTTTAATAGATTTGGAGGGGTGAAAAAATTATAGAAAATCTAGCTGATTTATTAATTGAATTACAAAAAATTTTAGTTATCGTTGAGAAATATGAAGATCCAGAGATCTATCCTGTAAATTATATTTCTGCGGATGAATTAAGCATTCATCAAGAAGAAAATTCAAATACTCAAAAGAAAGAGCCGGAAATAATTCAAAACAATCAATTCAATCGAGTAAAAAGAATCAATCGAACCAATTATATTAAATCATTTTCGCGTGGTGATGTTATCAAAAAGAAAGATCGTTCTTACTTATTTTTACCTACAAATACCATTTATGATAATTTAGAGGAATTAGTGCAGAACTTGGCGCAGAATTATTCATTTATATCAATTTTTTCTGCATTAAGTTGGCAGGATTTTGAATGCTATTTGGTAGATTTATTAGAATCAGTTGATTTTGATACTTTCAGAACCTTTCGTTACTCAGTTAATGGTCGAAGATTTGAAATAGATTGCTTAGCTCGTAAGTTTAACCAAATCTTGTGCATTGATGCTAAAAGATGGAAAAGTAAAACAATATCGCTTTCTAAATTATGTAAAGCATTATTCAAACAGCATGAAAGAGCTCTTGCAATATCATCTTCTACCGAAGTTTCTGAAAAACTATTGAAAAAGCTGCATATTCAATTTAAAAAAACAAAAAATCAAGATAATATTGGGAAAAAACCCACCAACATAGCAGATTTGGACTATAAAGGGTATGAACAATTTGATTTATATCCAATCATCTTAGTTTCTCATAAAATTTCTGAAATTGTTATTACAAATGAAGGATTTATTTTGGATTTTTCTCAATTTAATGATTTTATTCAAAATTTTCAGCAATTCACCTCGGATGTTAATCCAATTAGGATTTCAAAGAATTTTTAGTATTTTTTTAGCAGTAATAGCTAAGGGTATAAACATGACGCAAAATCGTATGATTTTATACAAATATTTAGGAAAATCAAGTAAACGATACATAAGAAAGTATGAACGAATAACATTAATGATTCCTTTTTTACCAACTGGACGGATTTCCATGTTAATTATTCCAGAATATTTCATGGATTTAAGAAAACGAACGAACTTTCTTCGCGGGAATATCCCATCTGGTGTAAAAAAAGGCCAATGGCAATCAACACTTCCATCTAGTTCAGAAATATGAATGTAATTAATTAAAGAAACAAGGGATGCGGGAATCTCGAAAGCGTTAGAAAGCCCATTGGCTATTATACTATGAGGAACATCAAAACAAATTCCAATTTTAGCTTTAACATGATTTTGGACTCCTAAAAACCAGTTTTCAAAGACTGCCCAAGGTTGATTGGGAAGATTTTCTAAATAGACAGGAAATGGAATTCGATCAATATTTTGATAATATAAGTGAAGATCTGCATTTGGATCTACAGGAGGGTGCACAACAATTGCTTTAACTCCAAATTCAAACCCAAATTGTTTTAAATTTTTCATAAATTCTTCAATTTTATCCTCTTTTGATCGGCTAGAAAGATCATACTTCCAATCGGTATAATAGGGAGCATGTATAATGACAGATTTTCCAACAACTAATCTTTTTAATTTTTCAATATCATATATATCAAAAAAAATCGATGGATCAAATTCAAAATGTTCGATTCCTGCCTTTCTGGCGATATCGGTATATAGAGAAGGGCTGAAGTTTTTATATTTTTGAATTGTAAGGCCGATAATCATTCTTCTATCATGAATGGATATCATTTTGATAAATTAATTTTTTCGGTATTTAAAATTTCGTTTAGAAAAGAGTGACATGCACACAAATCAAGAAAATTTAACACAACCATTAAATTCCCTCATTCAGATAGAAAAATTTTCGATTACAGAGTTCGATCTTACTGATCAAAATATCATTATTAAACTTGAGCAGATGATTTCTAAGAATTCGGATTGGATAAACCACAAGAAAATCGCAAATACAATTAAAATTTGTCAGAAACTCTGTCAAAATGAAAAAAGAAATTCTAATTTTCCTTACAAAATGTTCTTAATTTATGAACAAAATGATCATTCCAATATATTTAGCAGTTTGGCGCTATTCCAACATATAAACCGAAAATATGGTGCTTTACACACGGAATGGATTTTGGGGACATGGATGTACGAATATAAAAGATTAGATGATATTTTGGATTGGATTTACAAGGATGAATTTTTATCAATACTTAATGATGTAATAGAAGGTTTCAAATCAAATATTTCATACATTTTTTGGGATTTTCTAGAAAACTCATCATTAATCCAATTGTATGAAGTACAACATTCAAGCAATATCAGCAATTATCCATATGCCTTATTTTATTATCCTTTTGATTTGAAAAAACAGAATCCGATAACTAAACGTAATTTTTATCTAAGTAGATATGGTTTTGTATATTATAATTCAAATTTTAACCCTGATTTAATACCTTTTGATTTACCTATTTTATGGAAAAAAGCTAATAAGATATACTTTCAGCTTAAAAATTATGAAATACCCTATCTTGGAAAAAATGAATTTCTTTGGAAAAAAATGCTACAACGAAAAACCGAAATTAAAAATTATCAAGTTGAAATCCAAAATAAGCTTTCTCGAATTAAAAAATGCTTTTCCAATAATTTAAGTTCCGCTGATTTTTTCCAAACCATAATTGAAGAGATGAAAAATATCAAATTAACTTTCCAAATTATAGAAATTCCTGTGAATAATCCCCAACATCGTCAATTATTACAGGAATTTCAAAATGATTTGTTAATATACATAATTGAATCGATTCCGACTCATGGTTCTTTATTTAATCAAGTTGCTCATATTTCAAATGAAATCAATCCTAATTTTTTTAAGTTCTCTTATCTGGAGCAAATTTTCGGCAACTTTGTAGTTATAATGTTTCTTCAACTAGAGAATGGAAAAAAAGTTTGCCTGGGCTATTCATGTGCCTCATATAAAAACAATTTAGAAACCCATTGTCGAATAATTCAAAATGGTATAATAATTGGAGAGAAATTTCGACGATATTCATTAGGGAAGATCTTTGCATATGTTGGTGCTCGAGTTGGTGCAAGATACGGTGATATATTTTATGAAGATGCATTAATTTCAAATAAAGGGACCCTTAAAATGATAGCATCTCTTGATTTTAAAGAATTTGGCACATTTAAGAATTTCAAATTTACTTACAATTTTAAAGAAAATAAATTTCTGCCTGTAGCGTTAAATCGGAAATATTGGTTTACAAATGAATTTTCTCGAAGAATTAGACGCCAGATTAAGAAGAATAATACCATCCCCATTAAAACTTTCCTATAATT
>CAYRPF010000025.1:0-8148 GCA_964426185.1 uncultured archaeon
TGAACCATCTAATTTCATAATTTTTATAGAAGTTTATTTATATATTTTTTTCTATTATTTTTATTATGACAATCCAAATATATATTGATACTTATACTTGGGCAAAAATCGATTATCTTTCAGAAGAAAACATAATTCAAACTGAAATTCTCACAAACATTGCTAAAGTGGGAAATATTTGTATCACACCAGAGATCCAGGAAGAAATAGAATATTTTCAAATAACATCATGGAACAATCGAAAAACTTTTGTTATACCTGTTCAAAATGAAGAAATCTACCGAAGAGTTCAGAATGATGGATTCGATGCTGCAGATGCCAGTCTTATCGCAAATTTAAATACTGAAAGTGCAATTGGAATTACTGAAGATCGACCTTTATTGAAATATGCAGTGTTGAATCATTATGATATTCTTTTTCTAGTAGATTTTCTTAAACGATTAGTCCAACTTCAAATAATGAAGAAAAATGAATTTTATCGCATAAATAAAGCGTTATATCAAGTTCGGAATATAAAAAAGAGCCATTTTGAGAAGAATAAGCTATTTGCACAAAGATTTTAACAGTTAAACAGTCTCAGTCTTCTTTAAGTTCATCCAAACTTTCCAGCTTCACAGTTTGAAAGTGAAATTTATGACAATCTTCGCAGTAAAGCACAGCCCGCGTTATAAAATATCCATTATGAATTTGAAATTGCCCTTTTCGCTTATCCAGCCCAAAATTTATATGAAGTGAGTCGCAGTAGGGACAATTAGTAATTTCTGAGATAGTAGGATAATTTTTCTGATAAGGTTTGTCTCGAAGCTGATTCTTCACAGCATCATGAAGCATCGGCTTTTCAAACGGTAATCCCTTTTTTGCATTATCCATATCATATTCGGGAAGTCCATCTTCATATTTCCCGAGTTCTCTGAAAATCTGCCCATCTTTGATAATTAAAGTTCGATCGGCAATTTTTCGTAAGGAAGGATCGTGGGTAACAATGATAATAGATTTACTTGGATTTTTTTCAATGAATTCTTGAAAAAGCTTAATTACTTTTTCAGAGGTAACTGAATCGATATTTCCGGTTGGTTCATCAGCTAAAATAACTGTAGGATCATTAGCAAAAGCCATGGCAATGGCAACGCGCTGTTTTTCACCTCCTGATAAGGTGAATGGTCGGTGATGTTTTCGATCGTGTAAATCCACCAGATCAATTAATTCTTGAACTCTTTTTTCTTTATATTCTTGATCTTTTTCCGCAATAACCATTGGGAGACTGATGTTTCCCGCGGCGGTCAAACTTGGGATTAAATTAAAGAACTGAAAAACAATTCCAATCTCATTCTGTAGCACTTTTTGAATCGCATCATCAGTCATGTTCACAATATCGAATCCCCTAAGGTGAATATGGCCAGCAGATGGCCGATCTAAGCCAGCAATACAGTTCAGCAAGGTAGTTTTCCCCGAACCAGATGGACCCATGATCACGACGATTTCACCGCTGTATACTTTCAAATTGATGTTCTTAAGGGCGACGACTTCCAGTTCACCTTGCCGGAATATGCGATAAACATTTTCCACGTGCACATTTAAGGTTTTTTTGTTTGAATCTTGTGTAAATGTATTATAATTGCCTAATTTTTCATCAGAAGGAGTGGTTTCGGCAGGTTTGGAAGAATTTATGGAAGAAGAAGGTGTATCAGTCATTTTTTTTCAACTTTTAGATTTATTTTTAGTTTTATTTTTAGATTTATTTTTAGATTTATTTTTAGATTTATTTGGTATTGATTTAGTATAGATTTGGTATTGATTTGATATTTGATTTGGTATTGATTTGATTTTTGATTTAATATAATCTTGAAAAAAATTAGAACTCGGGCAAATATTCCCGGATATTTCGCTTGGTTTCAAAGTAAAACGATATTAGGTAGACAACAAAGGTTAGTCCGATTATGGAACACAGCATCCAGACAATATCCAATGTTTTAGCATAGATTGGAAGATTGATATTTTGATAACTTAATTCAGTGCGTTGAAAAATCTGCATTAAAACCAAACCAGAAATATATCCACCTAATATTCCAAATCCTAACGCAATTATGAAAACAATCGAAATTTGGGTCAAAATTAACTTAAGCAACCCCTTCCAGCCCATACCTCTGGAGAGAAAGACACCGTTTTCAAACTTATTCTGCCGTTGTATCCCTAACGTAATCAAAGCTAAAGTTAAAGCCAGAATTCCACCGATAATGAAAAACTCTAATTGAATTATTTCGTAGAAATACAAAATTGTGTCATCAAACGGAGAAATCGATCCTGAACCTATTTCTACAAATAAATTGGGATTATATATATTAAAATAAGATGGATCGAACCAATTAAACTGAATCTGTTGGAGTAAATACAAAAGATGGGAAGAATTCTTAAGTTGAGTCGAATCTACATCCAATATTTGATTTATTTCATAATACTGATACGAAATTGATGAATCTCCAGAATAACCAGAATCAAAATCTAAAAACATAGGCCCAAAGTCGGTTGGAAGTAGACTTAAATTTAAAATAACCTCATTTTGAGAATAATAATAATAATTAGGAGCCATACCTGGGAAAAACGGGAGTGATTCTACAATTTTAACAGTATATGTAATCGAACATAATTCTTCATCTGTATAGTTGTAATAATAAAGAGGAATATTTACAATATCGCCAACTTCTTTATTATGAATGTGCAAAAAGCTTGGATTCACTACCATTCCAGGATAATTTTGACTCGAATTTGAAAAATAACGATTAATTGCTTCAATTTTGTGAGAAAATTCTTTATTAGGTATTAATTTGTCATCTTCAGTAATCGCCGATAGATATTTTACAACATCAATGAAATATAGGTTTCTTCTATTTATATCATTCCCCCAAGAATAAGAGGTTATTTGAAATGAGGTGACCACATTATTTATGAAAGATTGGTTGTTTTCATCTTTTTGGGTTATGATTTGATTTTCACGAGTAATAATTTCAGACAATGAAACAGGAACGGAACGATTGTGTAGATAATATGCATTATCATTTATCCGGAAATTAACATCTCCACCTACTTGAAGATTATCATTAATTGTTTCATAAGCTTGCATAGAATAAAGAGCAATATTAGAAAATACTAGCAGAGAGCAGAATAATCCGCAAATTATCATGAATTGAATATATGCTTGTTGCTTGACCATTTGCAGAGAAACGATGAAATTTTTTTTTTTCACAAAGGGATAAGCTAATTTTTTGACCAAATGGGCAAACCGGCTGGGATTTTCTTTTGTGAAAAATCGAATAAAACCTAAAACTAATAAAACAGGAGAAAATACTGAAAATAAATATAAAGTCGAGAAATTAGGCAAAAGAGTTTCTTCAACGAAAATTATCAATCCGTTAGGTGCAAAAGGTAAATTACTTAAAATAACAAGAAAATAAGCAAAGAGCGGAATGAGAGAGAAAATAATGAAATAGATTCCAATTTTGTGGATTTTTCGCTCTTTTTTGCGGATCTGATTTTGATAAACTTTTGTTCGATTTCTCTTCTTCTTATTCTGAAATCTTTGGTTCCATAATATTTTGAAGGTTGATTTTTCTTTTTTAACTGCATTTTGGCGTAGAAATGGAGTATCTTCTAGTTCTATCCCATCTTTTTTCTTTTTTTGAAAGAGAGTGCGTTCATCATATTCCACATCTAATGAATCTGCTCCTATTGTAGATAGCAATTGATTAGTTTCTTTCTTATTAATAAAGCGTATCGAAGGGATTGAAGAAATTAACAACAAAATTATACTGCTGGCATAAGTATAAATCACAGAATAAAGAGATATCCTTAACGGAATCGATCTCGTTAATGAATTCTCAAAAAACACAGAAAAGAGAGGTTTTAAGATGTGAAATAACCCAATACCACCAAAAAAACCAATGGTTCCGCCAATTAATCCAATCATTAAGGATTGCATAATAAATTGTCGTCGAACCATTTTTCGTGGAATGCCTTTGCTACGTAGAAGCAGAAATTCGCGTTGGCGCTCTTTGGTATTTAGGCGTATCGAAAAATTTCCAATATAAAACGCACTTAATATAATGGGAACATTGAAAATCTGCAAAATAATTCGCATTCCTAAAATTTCTTGAGTAAAGCTTTCCAAGGCTCGAAGTAAATATAACCTAAAAGCAGGTTTTCCATTTTCTAAATAAAAGGATTCATAATTGCTCAAAAAGATCGCAAAATTATTCTCAAGTTGACGTTTAAAGCTGATAATATTTCGATAGGACATCTTTGATTTATCAATTTCACCATAAATTCCAAGGTCGTATCGACTAACATAAAATTGGGAAGTAGAATTAAGTTTTTGATTTTGTTCATACCAGTAATGCTCAAGTTTATAAAAGGGATGATTAGAAAATAAGATGCCACTTTCTGACTGATTTAAGCACCCAAAAATTAGATTTTGATCCTCAATCCAAAAAGCTCTAGAGGTAGAGACTTTTTGTTGAATTTCGGTATCAAAATAACTACTCCACCAAAGGTTATAATCACCCATTTTAAAATCCTGATACTTTGGCATATAGGTTCCTGCTAAAGTCATATTTAAATAGGAGTTAAAAGTCGAATTATAGATATTGGAATGATATGAAGATGAATTAAAATGAATTGAAAATGTTGATCCAATGGTCAAATTAAAATAACGCGCTAATTCATCCGAAATTAAAATTGAATTTTCTGAATTCGGATATGTTCCAGAATAAATATAAAAATAATCTTGGAAGGAGGACGATTGATAAAAATCAGGTGTTGAAAAAATAAATTGAGGACTCCACTCTTCATCTTCTATGGAATAGGCAGAAATATGATAACAATAATATTCGATCATTGGAAACATGTTTTCAGGTGCAAGATTATTATCTTGAAGAAGTGAAGTTAATTTTTCTTGCTTTTCTAAAGAAAGAAAGTCATCCAAGGGATTAGAAACCCGAGATTTTTCCACTCCATAATCAAAAAGGTTGTAAAATGATTCTTCCAGTGCTTGAGTTTGATAAGAATCAAGATAAAAATTCACACCGGAAATTAGGCTTACTCCAAGACCAATAGCAAACAGGGTTAATAAAGATTTTGCGATAGCAGTGCGACCTTGATGAAAATAAAAATTTAACTGATTTAGCATTTGAGTGAGAACACTTCTAATTTTGAATAAAAAATATTCAGAACACTAATTAAAAAATCTTACTGCGAGGGAGAAAAAAGAATATTAAATTGAAATAAGAAGCTTTTTATGATTAAAAATAGCAACTGAAATTAGGAAAAACATAATGGCGCAGAAAAAAGCTTTAATCGTCCAACATCTTAAGAAATACTACCAGCATGGAAAAGTTAAGGCGGTAGATGATATAAGTTTTGATATTTCGCAAGGGGAACGCTTTGGTTTTCTGGGACCAAACGGAGCGGGAAAAACCACAACGCTTCGGAGTATCTTAGGATTACTGCAATTAAATGGAGGTGAAATTTCCATATTTGGAAAAGAAATTACTCCAAATAAGGATATCAACTACCGAAACGATATTGGATATATTCCGGGTGAATTAGGTATCTATAAAGAAAAAAACGCTACTCAATTTCTTCATTACATGAGTGCTTTATACGATGGAGAGATTGATTGGAAATATGTTGCTGAAATTGCAGAAAGACTCCAACTGGAGATGAATCGCCCAATAGGACAATTATCTAAAGGAAATAGACAAAAAGTGGGCATATTAGCTGCTTTAATGCGTGATTTTCCTATACTTATCTTAGATGAACCGACTTCTGGCTTAGATCCGATCATGCAAGCTGAATTTTATCAGATTTTAAAGGAACGGCAAGAACATTCAAATTGCACCATATTTCTCTCCAGTCATTTGCTTTATGAAGTTCAAAAATTCTGTGAGCGTGTAGCTATAATCCGAAAAGGAAAAATTGTAGAGATTTCCAGCATCAAAAAATTGATAACCAAAAATCTGAAGAGAATCTATGTGGAATTGGCCAGTGACTTGGCTTCTGATGAACTACAAAATTTACTCCAAACAAAATTTCCTACTGTAATTATCGAAAAAGCCATTGGAAGAGAACTTATGCTTTTAGTAACGGAACAAGATAAATTACCTTTAATACGGGCTCTATCAACTCAAAATTTCGGAGGAGAACCCATTCAAGATATCAATATTAAAGAGAGCAGCTTGGAACATATTTTTATGCAGTATTATTCAGATGAAAAAACTGAAAATTCCAGAAAGTCATCAATGCAAGAGGTATCATCATGAAAATCAAATTTTTTCAAATCGCAAAAAATGAAATTCAGAAAAATCTGCGTTCAATATTGATTTTTTCGGGAATTATCGGCTTGATGTTTCTCTACTTAATGAATATGTTCGATCCGACTTTATTTGGTCAATTTAACGAGATACTGGAAAGTTATCCAGAATCTATCAAACAGATGGTGGGAGGAACCATTGATTTGGCCACTATTGAAGGCTTTATGAACACCTATGTATTCACATTTGCTTGGATGTGGTTTGGAATTTATATTATGATTAGAACCGCTCAAGATATTCCAGAGGAAATAGAAAATAAAACAATTGATATGGTTATATCCAAGCCGATCTCCAGATTAGAATATCTCTTTGGAAAAAAGATGCAGCAATTGTTAATGATTCTCATGTTAATGCTTTTTACCTTTATCGGTATTGCAATAGGATTTGCCATGAACGAAGGGATTTCACTATCCGATTTAAATGGCAGTCATCTAGCTATCACTTTCGTATGGATGATGTGCTTTTTGATAACATTGGAATCAACGGCATTGTTTTTCTCCACATTTCTGAATCCAAAGAAAGCAGTTGGACTGACGATGGTTGTTTTCATTATATTCTTCTTTATTGGCACGTATTACGACATCATGGGAGAGTCGGTTCAATGGTTGAAGTATTTTAGTGTTTTCTACTATTATAATACCACCCCACTTATGCTTCACGGGACTATGGACAACGTAGTACGTGATATTCTCATTTTGGTTGGATATTCAGCTGTGATTACCACTTTAGGTGCAGTCATTTTTAAGAAAAGAGACATCCCTGTTTGAAGCGAATTCATCGCCATCGCTTTCCAAATTCATTCCATTCAGGGAATAATTTCTGGTCGCGGTTTTCGATAATTAAATAAAATTGAACTTAAAACACCGATAAAGATTAGCATAGCGCCCCAATAAAAATTCACGCTGATAATTTCTTGCAGTAACAACACACCAAAAAGGGCTGCAAAAATCGGTTCAAACGAAATAATGATCGCAGTTGAAACAGAAGGAATCTGTTTTTGACCCCAAAATTGAGCAAGAAATGGAATGATGGTGGCAAAAATACCCAAATAAATCATCCAACTCCATTGGTTAAACGAAGGTTCATTTAAAGAAACCCATTCTCCAGTAATTAGGAGGGTGATCAACATTAATATGTTTACCCAAGCAAATTGAGCAAGAGTAATAAGCATGGTATCGAATTTTTGGGTAAATTTTTCAAATAAAACAATTTGGAGGGCGATTACGAGAGCTCCGATAAAATTTAAAAATTCACCTATTCCAAAGACAAAAAAATGCCCAGAAAAATCATAAAACATTACGAAATATCCGATAACAACTAAGAATACGGATAATAGAAGAGATTTTTTTGGAATCGTTTTAAGAATTAACCAAGCAAAGAAGGGTGTGATAATAACAAAAGATACAGTCACAAAACCGGCAGTTCCTGCCGAAATAGTTTGCAAAGAAAAAGATTGAGCAAGTAATCCAATAAAAAATACAAACGCGAGCAAAAAGGAAGGGAGTATATAGTGACGAGAAAAATCTCTAATTTTTCGATTAAATATCAAAAATGGGAATAAAACAATGAAAGCAATAAACATTCTAATCCAACATAACCAAAAAACAGGAAAATCTTGTAGTAAAATCTTAAAAACGCTATAAAAAGTCCCATAAGAGATTGGTACACTTAAAATTGCCAAATAAGAGAGAAAAATCGTTTTTTTTGTCATATACGATAACTTCCCGAATCAAATTCTTTATCAATTTATTGATTGGCGAATTCTTTATCAATTTATTGATTGGCG
>CAYRPF010000025.1:8248-17614 GCA_964426185.1 uncultured archaeon
AATTCTTTATCAATTTATTGATTGGCGAATTCTTTATCAATTTATTGATTGGCGCATTTTTATGGAAAGAAATGTTATTCCATTTATGAATCCCACAACCCAAATCCTTAATTTCTGTACGGAAAATCTGAATAAAGTGAAAGAAGTACAATCAGTATTTGCCAGTGCATTACCGGAGATTAAAATCGCACAGAATCCAATTAAACTTACAGAAATTCAAGCAGAAACATTAGAAGAAGTTGCCTTGTTTAAATCACAAAGCATCCAAGATAAAATTAAGCCACCCTTTTTCATAGAAGATGCGGGATTTTTTGTGGATGATCATTTGCATGGATTTCCTGGTGTGTATAGTCATTATGTAATGGAAACTATCGGATGCCAAGGAATCTTAGCATTAATGGATGGAAAGTCAGACCGTAGAGCTCATTTTGAAGCGGTTATCGCTTATATGGATGAAGGAAAAAACATTTACTTATTTAAAGGAGAAAATAAAGGTTCTGTTGCATTGGAGCAAAGGGGAACTTCAGGATTTGGATTTGATCCCATTTTTATTTCGAGTGATACTCCCAGAAAAACTTTTGCAGAAATTGGATTAGAAGAAAAAAATAAAATCTCTCATCGAAGACGAGCGTTGGAAAAATTTATTGAGTTCCTAAAATCACATCCATTGTAGCACAATCGATTAAAAATTATGTAACAATTTTAATAATATCCACGTTATCACTAAAGCATTTTGGGCAGATGATTGATATTTTTTGAGCATCCACATTAAATATGTGTCCACATTTAAGGCATTTAATTATTAAAAATGATCCGTTCCCAGAATTAGCCATAATAATCCCACATTATTTTTATTTATACGGAGAAAGAAGATAAAGATAAAAAAAAATGGTTATTTCTTTTTTCCTCGCGTGATGAGTAGTAAGAAGATAAAGAATAAGACCATAAAGAGGAAAAGAAATACCCAAATGGTTGAAGTAGCAGGTGACCATAAGAAAGCCAAGAATGAAAATGGAATTCCGAAAATTAAGGTCAAAATTACCAAAGCAACCAGATTTGTCTCCATATCCTTTAAATCCATCACTATTGGAATAATAACCGATAAAGTCAGCAAGGTTATCAAAATTTTATAGGCTAATATTACCCCAAATAACGCGTGCCCTGAAGTTTCCAAATCGAAAATCGGGATGTAAAAGAATTTAAGCACAGGTGTTGTTCCCAATTTCATATGCTCTAAACCAGGCAATGCTGGGAGCACGGCTGAAAGAATTAAATTTAAAATGATACCCACAATCAGCATTAGGGCTACATCATCGGCGTCTTTATACCCTTGCTCGCGATCTTTTATAATAATATCACGGATTACTGCTAGTAACCACAGTATTGCTAACACCATCATTGCTCCTATGGGCCCAAAATCCAACATATTATTTTTAGTTAGAATACTCCACAGGTAGTTGGCTGGAAGTAAAGCCGCAATATAGGCAATAGAACCGTAATTATCTCCTCTTTTAAATAAATCATAACAAAGAAAAACCAAGTAAATCAGAGAGAAAGTTATTAGTAAAACAAACTGTTCAACTGTGAATCCCATAATTATCATTAATAAATTAGTGAGCAACTTTATTAAATATTTTAATGCCTTTTATTAGCAGATTTCTTTGGGAGAAAAGAAATTTTTATTGGGAATTAAACGTATTTTGAAATTGTATGGATCTTAAAAAAGAGCTAATTGGCTTACGCATCTTTATGGGGTCTTTCTTCACAGAAATTGAAAAAATTTATGGAACCAGCACCGTGAAGGCCATTTTAAATCGGATGGGTCAAAAACCTGCCGAAATAGTGGCTGCGGAAATATTAGAAAAATATGGAAAAACAGAAGAAGACCATTTTGATAATCCTTTGGCAGCTTTTTCCCTATTTCAGAATACGATTACCAAATTATACGATGCAGAAGTGATATCCCATGAAGAATTGAAGGATCGCCATGTGATCCGAATTAAAAACGAATGCATCTACCGTCAAATTATAAAAAATCAAGAAAATTTAAAATACGGAGAGACTCTTTGTGAATTTACTTTCGGATATTTTGAAACTGCTTTAAAGAAACTTACGGGTTTAAATGTGGAATACAAATTTGATAGCAGTCAAAGCGATGATGATGCTTGTTCCATTAATCTAATTTTCTACAAGAAATTCGATGATGTCAAAAATCACAAACCAAAAAATAAAGAGATCCCAATAATTAATATTCCAGATGATAATCCTAAATAAGAGAAAAAATGATTAAAATGCTCCCATTCACCTTTTATGAAGCATCCATTGGAGACTGTGATACTCCAACCACCTTTGCAATTTTTGGAATACCTTGGGATGCTAATTCCACCCATAATCACGGATGCTCGCGGGGTGCACCTTATAAATTGCGCGAATTAACCTCATTTTTGGGCTGTGCTACCGAAATGGGGGATGACATCTCTCAATTCCCCATGCATGATTATGGTGATGTCAAAATTCTCTCTTCTAAACCGGAACAAACCCGTAGTAATATTCGAGAGTTTATCAAAGAAATGCTACCATGGAATAAATGTCAACCAATTCCTGTAATGATCGGGGGAGATCATTACTGTACATATCCAGTGGTTCAAGCTCTTCACGATCGGTGGAAGGAAAGCCAAAATAACTTGAATAATTCATTTGGTGTCATTGTTTTTGATGCACATCTAGATTATTACGATAAATGGTTGGATGAAGAATCAGATTTTCACTGTACGGTAACTAAACGTATTGCGGATTTACCAAAAATTTCATCAAAAAATGTGGCTGTAATAGGTGTACGGGACATGGATATTCCCGAATTAGAACAAGCCAAACAAGATAACCTCACTTATATCCCAGCGTACAAATTACAGTCCTATGAGCAAATTCTTGAAGAAATTACTTTTTTATGCAAGAAATTCCACTCTCAAGGAATTACTGAAATATATGTATCCATTGATATCGATGTTTTAGATGGAGGAATTGTTCCAGGTACCGGTTATTCCATACCGGGTGGAATGACTTATCGTCAATTATGGAATGCCTTGAAGTTTTTAACTTCACAATTTCATATTATCGGTTTTGATATAGTGGAAGTGGCACCTGATTTAGATCTTCCGACCAATCTCACCCAAATTACCGCCGTTAAATTAATTACCGAATTTATGAGTTTTATATTGCAAAAAATTCAAAAAGAAAAGAAAGAAAACAGCAAAAGTTGATTATTATGAAAGAAATCTCTGGAAATTTCCACTCAAAACCCGTTGAACAAATGGATGTAAATGCAAGTCCGGATATCGTTTCCATGGTTAACTCTTGGAATAATATGGGTTTTAATGCTAAAAGATTGGCTAAAGCTTGCACAATTTATGAAGAAATGATTCATAATAAAAAATGTGTGAAATTTTTTGCACTTTCTGGAGCTATGATCCCAGCAGGTATGCAGAAAATAATTTATGATTTCATCGATCTTGGATTTGTGGATGTATTGGTAACCACAGGCGCGAATCTTACGCATGATGTAGTAGAAGCCTTGGGTGATCATCACCTGCAAGGATTTTTAAGCGAATCTCCGCAAGAAAATGAGAATCTGCATGAAGATGCAATGAATCGAATTTTTGATGTATTCATGCCGAATCAAGTATATGAAAACATGGAAGATTGGTTAAAAACTTTCAAATTGGACCCAAAAGCCTCAGTTAAAGAAGCTTTGTGGACAATAGGGGAAAACCTTCCGGAGAATAGCCATTCTATCCTAAAAATATGTGCTAAAAAGAAAATTCCTATCTACTGCCCAGCAATAACAGATTCAGGGCTTGGAATGCAGCTATCTTTCTTGTATCCTGGAATGAATTTAAATCATTTTGAAGATTTGCAAGAATGTATTAACACCGCCTGGGATACTGAAATACCCGGTGTTTTTATTGTGGGAGGAGGAGTTCCCAAGAATTTTATTTTCCAAGCGATGCAATTTAGTCCTAACTCTGCAAAATATGTGGTACAAATAACCACAGATGTGCAAGTTTCTGCAGGTGGTTTGTCTTCTGCCTCTTTAAATGAAGCAATTTCATGGGGAAAAGTAAATGTGAAAGGAAAAACCTCTCAAGTCCATGCAGATGCTACCATCGCATTACCAATTATATTAGCCTATCTTAAACAAAAGAACGCTGAAGGAGTAATATAATCGATGCGATTTACATTTTATTTAACTCAAAACTTGTCAAATTCAAATGATTATTCGATATTCAAAAATTTACTAGAAGAATTATGGAATAGGGAAGAATCAGAAGATAATGATATCCAAATTTTCTGTAGTGAGCAAGCAGTTTATCTTCTTTTATCCCCAGACCAATTTTTAAATCAAATAAAATCTAAACCGAAAACTCAAATTATTATTAATAAATCTCACTGTGAAAGTCTTTTAAACGATAAAAACGCCCACAATTTACAATATTCTTATCCTGAATTAAGCTGGCTTGATTCTGCTGCATTTCACCGCGAAATTTTGAATATTATTGCAGATCCGACAGCATGTTTCTTGAAATTCTAAGTGATATCTAATGCCAATCTCAAAATTCCTTGTGTTAATAACAGAACCACCCTATTCAACTCCGTTATTTCCTGAAAAAGTTAAAATAATCCATCATTTATTGGAAAATAACAATAATGTTGCGTTGTTTCTCTATATAGATGGTATTCATCAGCTTCAAACTAGTCAATTTCCTAGAAATTTCGCAAACATTGGACAAATGTATGCTTATTTGCACCAACAATTTCCAAATTTGCAATTTTACGCTTGTTCTCGTTGTAGTGCGGCGCGTGGATATTTAGATTTAAACAAATCAAAAATTGATGATGAATATTTTTTCTCAAATAAGTTGTATCCTTTTGTTCAGATAGTTTCTGTTAGAAAATTTGGGGAACTATTGGCAAAAGGCTATCGGCTTCTAAAATTATAAAGATGGCGATAAAAAATGATAATCTTGTTAAAATCCGCACCTTACGCGTCTGAAGCCTCTTTGGGTAGTTTATTTATTGGATATTCAGTTGCTCAGCAAGCAATTCCGACCAAGGTAATTTTTCTTGAAGAAGGTTTGTATAATCTCTTCCCAAATCAGAATTCAAACAATTCCTTAGAAATACCTCCGATCTCAGATTTAATTCTTCAATTTATCGGTTTGATGAGATTTTATGCGGTTCCAATGGCGAATTCAGCGGGTCCTTTTTCGAAATCATGGTTGAGAGAGAAAAGAAGGATTTTGCAGGGAATACGAATAATTGATTATTCCGAAGTAGTTGAATTCTTAAAAGAAGATCCTAAAAATGTTTTGATTATATGAAGTGGCAGATCGATGGAAAAACCTGATAGGATTTCTCCTGAAGAATTTAAAGCACAATTTGGAAGTCGTTCGTCTTTTTTTATTAATTTTAAGGATATATTTCTGAGAAACTTTGATCATTTTTCCATGAAAACAGCATATATTTCATGGAAGAATGACTTTGGATATTTATCTCAACATCTAAATTCTGCAAAATTGCAAAAAGACTTTTTTCTACGTGTTTCTTATGTAATATGGATATTCCTTCAAATTGGGAGACAATTAGATAAGTCATTTGGATTTAAAGATTATTTACCATTCAATTTCAAGCCGTTTCAATTCTTATTCACTCTTTCATTTATAAGTGAAAGAACTTCTTCTGAAAGTTTGCCTCAAAAAGTTCTTCCTTATCAAAATTTCAAGGATGAAGATATGTTTGCCGATTTTCTCAGTGATATTCTCTCTTTAGAAACATTGGAGGAAAAAGGTATGTTTTTTACACCTAATTATCTCGCCAAATGCCTAATAGAACAAATTCTAAAGAGAGATTCATCTCATTTGTTAAAAACACCATTAATTGATCCTACATGTGGAACAGGTGCCTTTCTCCAAGAATCATTTAAAACCTTCTTTCCACATGCATCAACATACTCCCATTTCACTCCATTCTATCAAGAAATCTATGGAATCGATGAAAATCCTGCTGCTTTATTAGCAACCATCTTAAACCTCTGGATTTTAATTGTAAAAAAATATGGCCCTATCAAAGAAAAAGAAGAACTCTATTCATTTTTCCAAAAAAACTTTATATGCACAGATCTTCTCACATTATTAGGGAATCCGAAACAGATTTCTCATTTTCCTCGATTTTCTACTGCGTGTGGTAATCTACCTTGGAATGTGTTGAATAACATTCGAACGGCTTCTTTACGTGAACAATTGCTAAAGCTGGCAAATTTCTATCAAATCAGAATGACATGGAAAAATCAGTCGAATATCGAAATAGCCACTATTTTCTGGGAAATAATTAGAACAAAACTAGTAATACAGGGAGGTATCATGGCATTTCTCCTTCCTACCAGTTTATTGACAGGATCTCAACATGCAAAATTCCGGCGATTTTCAGGATTGCAAGAAATTCAAGCATTTCAAATATATCCTGATTTTTTTCCAGTACATTCAATGATTCTTATTTGTGAAGTAGAAAATTCGAATATACTGGAGAGTGAAGAAGATCATTCTCAATTTTCACCTAAATATGTTCAAGCGAATAAAATTGTCTTTCAAAATTTTATTGAAAGAAAAAATCATATGAAATCTAATCCGTCTTATCATGTTAACCGAATAGGTAGTTTCGCTCCCAGTTCTTTCAAAATCTACCGAAATCAACCTCTAGTAAGCAAATACGATTTTGAGCCAAAGTATCACCTCCAACTTCCAATTTCACCATCAGATTATGCTTCTTGCGTGCACAGAGGTGTGGATATTACCCCAAGGCAATTGTTGTTTGTTCAATCTTCTCTTCATTTATCCCATTTTTCTGCAAAAAGCCAAGCATCAAGATCAATAGAATTAAAGGAATTTAAAGAATCAAAGGAAACAAAGGAAACAAAAATAACGAAAATATTGATTAATCCGGTTATTCAGCGGTTTTCTTCCACCCACAGCAAACGTTGGAATAAAGTAACTTTTGCTCCCACCCAAGTTGAAAGTAATTTCATACATCCAATAATTAAAAGTACCGATTTAATTCCCTTTTCTGTTCAAGCATTTCATGAGGCTTTTCTACCCATCCAGCTTGAAGATGATAAGTATATAATTTTAGATGAAAACCAATTACCATTACTTGCGCGACACCATTTTCGAAATATTTCACAACTTTACCTAAAATATCGTAATCCAAAAGGACGAAACAAAACAATATCTGATAGTCTTGGATACGGCCAGAAAATCTCCAACCTTGCTTTAACTTCTACCCTCAAGGTTATATATCCCGTAGGTGGAAGTTATACAAAAGCAGCTATAATAAGAAATCCCAATTGGATAATTGACGTAACTTTTTATTATTTAACCCCAGATAACGAAAATGAAGCATATTATCTTTTGGCATGGCTTAATTCTGAAATTTTAAATCGTAACTTACCCCGAGTGTGTACAGTTGGGGCAAATGGATCGATCAGGGTTATTCATAAGGCACCCTGGCAATTTCCACTTCCAAAATTCGGTTCTCACCCTTTGACTTATAAAATATCTCATATGGGAAAAAAAATGGAACAGCGCGCCTTTGAAATATACAAAAACAATGAAATAGATACAAAAATTCGTCGAAATCCCAGTAGTAATTGCGTTTCATTAACCAAAATTTACAAACTTTTAAAAAATGATGAAGAATATCAAATTCTGCAATTACAATTGGGAAATTTACTGAATGAATTGATCACGCTTCCTTAAAAAATTGCTTGATTCTCTCCACCAAAATTGAAGTATTGTAAAATACAGTGGAAAGATGCCCTTCATCAGCGAATAAGCTAAGATTTGCATGTTTAATCTGACCTGCCAGTTTAATTGCCATGCTGTATGGTAAGATTTCATCACTTTCACCGTGCCAAATTTCAATTGGAATTTTGGGATTAATTTCCGATAAATTAAATCCCCATGGTGATAAATATATTGAAGCATCTTCGGTGACTGGACGAGTGCCGTGCATGAAAGCTTCATACATTAATCGGGAATAAATTTCAATATTTTCACGATTTTGGAAAATAAATCTATCTTTTTCTGAAAATGATCGAACATCTCGGATGGTTGCCTTTAACGCTTTATTTTCAGTATTATACCTACGAGTTAAAAACATCCATAAGCCAAATGACATGAGTTTTTTTGAAAGTCGTCCCAATCGAAGCCCAATTCTAAATAACGGCTCAATCCCATGTAGATCATTATCTATAGGTGCCACTCCTGAAATTGTGATTATTCCCTTTAATCGCTCAACTGGGAGATAACGGCCGCAAACTAGTGCATAGGGTGCACCTCCAGAGATTCCCAATATACTGAATTCTTCGATTTCCAAAAAATCTGCTAATTGAATAACATCCTGAGGCCAATCGACTAATTTTCTCGGTGAATAGAATGTTGATTTACCCATTCCAGAACGGCTAGGAGCGATTACACGGAAACCTTCTTTCTGGGCAAATGGATGAATAAATCTTCCCTCAGCACCACTACCTGGAAATCCATGAAAATATAATACAGGAAGCCCATTTGGATCTCCAAATTCATAATATGATAGTATTCTATTATCTTTGAGTTCACAGGTTTTGCTAACTGGAAATATTGAATTCATTATTCTCGTAGATTTTATAATTAGGATTAGCATTAACAATTATCCATTCCTTAAAAAATTAAATTCACTGAAATCAATATAATAATAAGAGTATTCATGCATATTTATGATAGAAGCAAATTTGGGGCCTTATTTGATGCACACATTCATACATATTACGATCTACATGATGGAATGATAACTCCCGATGAATTGATCAAATGCACCTTAAAATGGAAATTTAATTGGGTTATAGCCATGGCTCATGACACCTTAAGGGGCGTTAATAAAATACGACAACTGGCTAATCGAAAAGGGCTGCCAACGCTTCCTGCTATGGAAATTTCGACCGGCTATAATCATATTTTAGCATATGGTGTGCAAGAATGGCATTTGGCAAAAGATTCATGGAACCCAGAAGAAGTTATTGAAATCTTACGTGAACAAGATTGCGCAATTTATCTCTCTCATCCAGGAATTAATCCATTTCAAGGATATTGGACACCAGAAATTGTCAGACGTTTGGATATTGATGGATTAGAATGGATTAACGGTTCAAATTTTTTCTTAAACAATCGTACTCATAGATGGTTTAAAGATTGGCATAAAGGAAAGATAGCTGGCACGGACGCTCATCATCCCAGTCAATTTGGTTTTACTCACACTCAAGTTATGACCAATACCGTT
>CAYRPF010000025.1:17714-36811 GCA_964426185.1 uncultured archaeon
TTTTTCCAAGTTTCCCTTATGAAAACCTTTGGATTTCCCCTCAAACCCAACCACGAGGGATATTTCCTTCATATACCTTTAATCCTGCAGATTGGGTTAGAGAACTTCTTAAAAAGCCACCCATTCTTTAAAATTTAATAAATACGTTGATTACATTTTTTACATTTTGAAGATAATACATTTATGAGTTGAATAATCAAAGATGACCTTACAAAAATTTAAAAAAATTTTAACCTATTTGCGAATCAAGGGGCATTACTTACGACAGGAACGCTTGAAAATTATAATATGATGACAATTGGATGGGGGTTACTTGGAACACTCTGGGGAAAACCAGTCGCCATGGTATATGTAAGACCTTCCCGCTACACCTATGAATTTATGGAAATTAATAATACTTTTTCAATCACCGCATTTTCTAAATCTGGACGTGAAATTAATAAAATGAAAATTGATGGTTTGACTCCAAAAGAAGTTGAAAAAACAGTGTTTTTCACCGAAGCAGAACTGGTTTTAATCTGCAAAAAAACCTATTTCAATGACTTGGTTCCCGATCACATACCAGAAGAGTCAAAATTAACTTATTACAATTCAGGTGATTATCACCGAGTTTATTATGGTGAAATTTTGAATTGTTATAAAAATGATTAAAAAAGGAAGAATAAAACTGGCTAAATCAAAATTTCTTATCTGGTTTCTCCCAATAATTAAAAATTTCTCTTAATCATCAAAAATACCATGTTTACTTATATCATTCTTTCCAAAAGGCCTTCTACTCTTTTTTTTAATATTTAACCTTAAGCAAATATTGATTTTATGAAATACACAGCTATATTTAACCCATTTCCTCATAAAAATTTAAATAATAACATGATTTAATATATAATAGTATTTTCAGAACATTCAATCATTTCAACACATGGAATGAAAAAATCCTCGACAATAACTCGCTAACACGTTACTATCTGTCGTTGAATATTGAATCTCCCTCTTGCAGTTTTTCTCCATAAGAAAAACATGATCTCCGCAAAATATGGGAGAATCTTGAAATTTAGGGATGCTAAAATTTCAGAAAACTCGTCTACAAAGATAAATAAAGCATAAAATAAAGGCAAGGTCAATATTTATAAAATAATTAAAGGTGTTAAAAAAATGGAAACAAATTATGAAGATTTACTAAATTTAACAAAAGATTTGCATAAAAGTCAAGAAATCTTAAAATCAATCAAAGAAGCAAATCCAGAAGTTGTCAAAAAATTCCCCCTTAAAATAAGCCCGTATTATCTTTCACTGATAAATTGGGATGATGAGGAGGATCCCATAGCTAAGATGGTTGTTCCATCTCCAGAAGAACTGAATTATAAAGATATCGGTACAATTACGCACGAACATGAAAATACCAAATTATTCGGATTGCAGCATAAATATTCTCAAACTGCCCTAATCTTAGTTTCAAATGAATGCGCTTCTTACTGCCGTTATTGCTTCAGAAAACGGTTTGTAGGGCTACATCAAAAAGAAATTATGCGAAATTTTGAGAGAGCAGTTGAATACATTAAAAAACATCCAGAAATAAACAATGTTCTGCTCTCTGGGGGAGATCCGCTTGTTTTATCCACAGATAACCTCCGAAAAATTTTAGAATTACTGGATCCCCTATCACAGTTGAAATTTATTCGAATTGGAAGTAAAGTTCCTGTAACTTTGCCTCAACGTATACTTAATGATGGTGATTTACTAGATTTATTACATGATTATTCCCGACCTACGCGAAGGATTCATATACAAACTCACTTTAACCATCCCAGAGAAATTACCACTAAATCAATTGGTGCAATTGATGCACTTCTATCTGCGAATGTCATGGTGCAAAATCAAAGTGTATTACTTCGTGGGGTCAATGATAATCCCGAAACGCTATCAGAATTGCTAAATGGCTTGGTTGGAATCGGGGTTAATCCATATTACATCTTTCAATGTCGTCCATTTACTTTCAAGCCTTCCGCATTTCAAGTGCCAATTTGGGAAGGAATAGATATTATCGATGAAACTCGTAAACGATTGAATGGCCAAAGTAAACGGTTTAAATATGTTATGTCGCACGCTACCGGAAAAATTGAAATAATTGGGAAACTGGGTGATGAAATTTTGTTTAAATATCATCAATCCAAGTATCCCGAAAATCATAACAAAATATTTACTCGCAAACTTCCCCATGGTGAAGTTTGGTTATGGGAGAATACCTAACTTATTTTTTATTTTACTTCAAATCATTGCAAAAATTCATATAGTAATTTTTTTTATTCCATTTCATTGAAATGCAAGAATGATGAAATGGCTCGATTATCGTGACATTGATAAAATTCTATGTTTCTCAAGGGATACGCTCAAGCAAAAAAAATGCCATCATTATTTTAATTCTAGCACTCTCTCTGGCACTAATTCCTGCGTTAAGCATGCTTGTAAATGGTTTTTTCAAAACACTATTGACTCAAATGTCTTCTTTTGATGATAACCCGACTGGATATATTGAAGTAAACAAGCCAACTTTCAATGAAAATCTTGATTTTCAAGGAGAAAAAACATATATTGAAAGGGTTTTATCAGAAAATGAATTACAATATGATTCTTTGGAACCACATCTTGAGATTTCTATCGATGAAGCTTTCTTTTACTCTAATTTCTCTTTTCCTTCAAATAATATAATAGAAAACCCTCTATATAAAAATATACCTGCGAATTATGCAAGATTATATCCCAAATTCGAGTTTCATGATGATTCTTATTATCAAATGAATTTTTTCAATAAATCCAACTATACACCATCAAATGCTTATTATTCTTATGTGATTGTAGATGGAAATGCCCCTAAACAAATGAATGATATTCTAATAGATTACAGATTTGCCCAAAAATGTAATTTATCCATAGGAACATTGTTTAACTTAACATTACGGCTAAATCACCATATGTGGAATATTGAATATGATGAAGAATATATTAATTCTACTTCTGATGATTTTAATTTTTATTATGAAAAATCATACTATACAGATATTCAAATCACTGTTTTTAATATTTCTGGTTTTTATCTCCGAAGTTATGGGGGATATGATCGTGAATGGGATTATACATACGAAGATTACATCGAGAATGAACCTTATGATATAAGCAATTTAGATTTTTATGATTATTTATTCTTTGACGAGATCTTTGTTAAATATAATTTTTCCTTACCAAGGGAACAAAACTTTAGTCCTGTTTTTCAATTGTTAACCCAAATTGATAATCTTACAATAACATCTAATCGATTTTCTCCATATTTCTATGATTTTAAAAATTGCCTTTACTTTGATACGTACTTTGAATTCAATTCGAATTTCGATGAAGTAAATTTGAATTCATTGTTCAAATTAGCACGTGAAATTCAATATATCAATGAAAAAGTCACATTAGATCTCGGAGAAAATTATTACTTCTCGTGGGATATGGTATATATTATTCCAGAATTCACAATGATATTATATGCCGCAAGAGTTGTTATTGCAATAATTAATCTCCCCATATTATTTTTCGTAGTGAGCTTAGGAATACTTTCTGCGAGAATTATCCGAAAAACCAGAATTCCCGATTATCTTAGAATGCGAATAAAGGGATTAGACAGAAAAATGATTATTCGCTTAAGCTCCATAGAAGCATTAGTTAATAGTGTGTTTTCTTGCATTCTCAGCTTTCTTTTTGGCTTAATATTATTTTTTGCCTTAAGAAACGAGGCTCTCAAAATTTTCGAGTCCTTAATTTTAGAATCTATGCCATTTCCAGCATCATACATAAAACCAATCGTTTTAAATATCGATGTGATAAATATCCTTTTTTGGGCAATTGTGTGCAGTTTTATTATGTATATCCCAATATTTTATTACAATAGGAAATTAAAATTATCAGATCTCATTCAAATTAAAGAAGCAAAAGATTTACCTGTTGTATATGATGAAAGTACGATTTATGATAAAAATGTAGATCAAGTTAAATTGAATTGGGAAGAATTTTTACAACTGAATACAAGCGAAACAAAATCAGCAATAGAAGAACAAGAGGAAGAAAATAAGATAAATCTAACACAAAAGGAAATGGCAAATAACCAAAAAAAACCAAAAAAAATCAAAAAAGCCCGTCGAAAAAGAAAAAGTGTAATATATGAAAACGTAATTAAGGAATTTGAAAAAAAAATTCCAAAAATAGCCATAATTATTATTATCATAGGATTAATTCCAATTGCTGCAAATTACTTAATATTTTATTTCATTGATAACTCCCCACCAGATTTTCTGGTTGATTTACTTGATTATCTTGTACGTTATCAGACAATTTTTATATTATCTTCGGTTCTTAGCCCAATCTTAATATTAAGTGGGATTTTCCGCTTTATTGGAATTGAAAAACCATCGAGATTTGCAAAAATATCAAAATGGTTATCTACACCGATACTAGGTCCTTTAAATCGATTATTTGGGTTAAAAATGATTAGTTCAAAGGAATTAATAAAATGGATTCGAGTTTTTACGGTGTTCGCAACTATATTAATTACTATCAATATGATGACACAATCTGTGTATCGATATCAAGTAGTCTCGGAAAATCTTCTCATCGGAGGAGATGTTAAATTAGAAGCGGATGTGAATTTAATAGATTCAGAAATTTCTACGGATTTTATAAATCAAACAGAGGTTCGACTCAAAAACTTGGTGAATGAAAAAAATATATCTTATGTGAATCAAGTGGTTACTTGTCAGCAAAATCAAGGGAAATTTATCCACGCCTATGGATCTTTTTTTGATGATTTTAAGGTTTTTTCAACCAATCTCTCCCTTTATTGCAATATTATTAATGAAGATAATAAAATATTACCAAATAAAAACATAACAAGACAAATTGAAAAATTAATTGAATATGAACAAGCCCGAAATGAATCGAATTTACCAGGAATTCTTATCTCTAAGCAGTTGCAATACCAAATCGAAAATAATATCCTTCAGTTTAATCTAACTTATATAAACAACTCTAACCAAGCATTAATATCAAAGAATTTTAAATTTAAAGTTCTTGGATATCTAGAATTTCCTCCTGGCTTATTTCCATCATCTTATGACAGATATTGGTATCTTGGTGGAAATTTTGCTTTAGTAGATCAATCAAATCTATATAGCCAGACTTCCACTCTTCAAATTAGAAAAATATATCAATTCATTGATTTAAATTTGGAGAGTTGTCCTAATTCCACTACTATAAGAAAAAATATTACCGATAGCACTGAAGAAATAATATATTATAATTCCATTTCCTTCTATAACCAAGATTTTTCAGTGGGAACAGAAAATCCTGAATTGTTTTCATTATTTAGCATTTTTCAAATAATTGAAATCATTATGTATTTCCTTGGTTTCATTCTGGCAATAACATTGGGATTATTACTAAATGCCATTAAAAATAGCGATGAACGTTTTTATTCACTCTTGTATACTCGAGGTTACGGTAAAAAAGGAACGATAAAAATCCTCCTTAGTCAGATCTTTGTGATGTATACTCTTAGTTCGATTCTGGGTTTTATTTGTGGGTATATTCTTCCTTCTTTTCTTGTTTATCAAATTCAAGATCAATTTTCTTATATGATGGGTTATTTCAATAAAGTAACTTTTTCTCTCCCAATTTATTGGGAACCTCTGAAAATTTTACTTTTACTCGCATCTATCTTGATTAGCGCAGTAGTTTTATTATTTTTGATAAATTTTTTCAAAAAGAATAATGTTAACAAATCATTACAACAATTTTAAGGGGTTTACTATGATTGAATCAAAAACAGATTTATTTAATGAAAATGAAAAAAAGTTAAAAAATGCTGAAAAAGCAAAAAACACGGAAAATAGCCAAGAACCGCTGGTAAGAATTGAAGGGGTCTATAAAATTTTCAAACAAGGACATTTGGAAGTTGTGGCTTTAAAGAATATTAACTTGACCGTCATGCCTGGTGAATTAATTGTGGTTATGGGTCCAAGTGGATCTGGTAAAACAACTTTATTAAATGTTATATCTGGAATGGAAAAACCCAATGCAGGGCGAGTAATGATTAAAAATTTAGATGTAACTAGATTGAAGGATGAAGGTATTCAAAAATTACTCCAGCATGAAATTGGAATAATATTTCAATTTTTTAATTTAATTCCAAGTTTGACGGCCGCGGGTAATATTGAACTTCCAATGAATATTATTAAACTGCCGAAAGATGAAAGAAAAAAACGAGTTAAAGAACTTTTAGAACAAGTTGGTTTAGAAAATCGTGCAAGACATAGACCGTTTACACTTTCTGGAGGAGAAAAACAAAGAGTAGCTATTGCTCAAGCTTTTGCAAATAATCCTTCCTTAATTTTAGCAGATGAGCCAACCGGTAATATTGATTCGGTGTCGGCAGAAAAAATTATGAATATTTTTCATGAAACAATGCTGAAAAATCCAGAAAAGGCAATTATAATAGTTACTCATGATCCTGTATTTCGAAAAATTGCCGATAGAACCTTAGTTTTAAGAGATGGTGAAATTATTCGAGAACTCGGAAAAATTTCCCAAGATGAACAAGAACATTTCTCAGGTGATATTGCAAATGGAGAACTAGTTTACGCAGCTATCGATGATCGGCATCTAAAGGCCAAACAAGTAATTGAAGGTCCTAAAAAGTTCCCTAAATTATCAGAATTAATCATGTGCCCTTCCTGTCATTCAAGAAATATTCTTAAAGAATATGATAAAAAGAAAGGATCCTTACAAATTATGGATCAGAATATCATTGGGACAGCTGCAATTGCATGTTTAGATTGTCATCAGATTAGTTTCCAACCTATTACTCTATTTAATATCAAAAAAGATTTGAATTTGCTATAGAGGAAACTATTATGGGTGTTAAATTCGCATTTTATTCCAAACAAGCAATTCGTTCATTAAAGAGTTATCTATACCTCATAATTGGTATTGGTTTATCTATTTCCTTAATTCTCGGTATATTTAATTATCTTTCTGCTTCAGCAACCTTCAATGTTCAAAATAGCTTTTCAACGATGCTTGATTTCAAAATAACTTCGAAGTCACCGGTGAATAGAACTCAAATATATGACCGATTTGGCGGAAATGAAACAATAATTACTGATGAGCTTTTAAACTCTGGTTTTCCCATAGAATCCATATCACATTATGCTGAGTTTAGATCAAATGATATCTATGCCTTGAATTATTCTGAATTCCCCCTTGATTTACTATTGTATGATGATGCATTCATAAAATCAGATAGATTTCACCAATATTTTACGATTTTGGAAGGACGGCAACCAATTAACAACAGAGAATACATAATCGATGCTTGGACGGCTAATAAATTGAATTTAACAATCAGCTCAAATGCAACTATTCCATATGTGTTAAGAATTTCAGATGAACCCACCCTATATTCAATTCCTTTTGAAAATAACAGCATTGTAGGTATATATGTTCCGAATTATGAAATATATTCACCTACAGGCATTTACGATTACTCTTGTCCAAGACCATATAATCCTAATTATGGAAATTATGAATTTCTAAATTCTATTAATGCATCTAATCCATGTGGACCAATTATTGGTGTATTTAACTATAATCTTGTTAACGAAACTCACCCAATCAATCTCTTTTTGAATAACATTGAAAAAAATTTTAATATAAGTTATATCCCTTTTTTATATCACTATGGGTTGGGGATTCATTACCCGCGCACTTTGGTAAAACCATTCCAATTGACTGAATTTCTTCAAAAATTATCAAGCGAATATCTCGATTTCAAAAAATCAATTTCAAATTCTCAAAATATTTTAGTTTACTCTTATTTTTTCTCAAGCTTAAATTCATTTTCATATGATTATAAAATTACCCGCTTAAGTGCTTTAGCTTTGGTTATTCCGATAATTTTGTTTACAATAGGTCTTGGAAATTTCATAATATTAACTAATTTTAAAAATCGCCAAGAGGAATTTGGAAGATATCGAATCAAAGGATATCCAAAAAATATGATTATCGGCCAAATTATGTTTGAATCATTCTATGTGGGAATTGCAGCCTTTATTTTGAGCATTCCGTTGTCAATTGGAATATTTTACATGATTCAACCATTAGTAAATTCAATTTTCGTAATCGTATCTATAAATCAGACTTTTATACCATTTCAATTTGAGTTTGTTAACTTTCTCACAGGATTTGCTTTTGCCATAGGTATTAGTATTTTGGGAAATATATTAACGATAATCAAAATTTTAAGGTCTAAAATTGCGACTTTAAATCAAAAACAAGAAGGAGTTTCTCTTGAAATTGGTTATGATGAGAATATTTTCGCAGAATCGAAAAAAAATAAGAAAAAGAGCAAGTTATCAGTATATTTGGATCAAACCGAGTTAATGGAGAAATCTATCCCGAAAATCAGCTATTTTTTGATGGGGTTTGCCATTCTGCCATTTTTAGCCATTTTTATTCGCTACATAGGATTACTCCCTTCATCACCAGATAATTTAAAAGTAATTGCTGATGTAATCGATAATGTTATGACAGTTATCCTAATTTTTGCATCATTATCTCCTCTCCTTTTAGTTTATGGATTATTACGGTTTTTAATTCAAGAATCTCCCAGTAGATTTGCTAAAATTTGTAAATTTCTCTCTAAACCATTTATGAAACACCATGATTACCTTACTGGTCTTGAAATGCTCAGGCGCAAGCCATATATATTAGTAATTTTCTCGATTGGATTATTTACTACATCTCTAGTCTTTGGAAATATCAATCGATATTCTCAAAGTAAAGAAATGAAATTTTTCAACAATCTCAATGCTGTAAGTGATATTAATATAACCATTAATAGTTCAAGGTCCTATTTTCATCAAAACATTAGTATATCCGATCTGAATAAATATACTTCTGATCTAAAATCTCTAAATGAATCCAGTGGGAAACCAATTGTTGAAAATCTTGTTCACTTGAGTTTTTTTAATTTATTTCCGGAGGATGTCGCTAATGAACCCTATTACTATGTTTATGGAAGAAGTAATCTGTTAGCAACTAATTTATCTTCTTATTCCTCGATAATTCATCCCGATATTATGAAGAAATTCCCATTAATAGAAAAAACCATAGAAAATTTACAGAATTTTAGATCCAATGTGAATTGTGATACAATTGGAGTTATAGTTAATCAAGAATTCTTAGATCGATATTCGCTTAAAGTGGGAGAAACATCAATTTTTTCTTCAACTTTTAATGGGATGAATTCAACTTTTCTAAATTGTACTATAGTAGATGTGATCGATTTTCTTCCTGCGGTTCCAGCATCGACATTTCCTCATGATTATATATGGCACTTTTCAATGGGAGTTGAACATCAAGAGATCAGAGAAACACCGATTATGTTATGTGATTTTGGAGATTTAAACATAAATGATACGTTTTTCACACCTAATGTATTTTCCACTTTGGTTCGAACAAACTCACAGATAGTTTCAAAGCAAGATGAAATTGAAGCACAATTAAGCACTGTTGTAGAAGATTTTTCTGAATGTATTCAAATAGAAAGAGAAATAAACATAATTCACTATGAATTCTTTGATTCTTCATGGAATGATGAAAATGTAAATGATTTTGAATATGATCCTTTAATTGTTTTAAATCTGCTGTACCTAAATTTAATTATTATTGGAATTCTTTTGGCTTTTGCGATTGCCACTACGATAATAGGAATTGAAAAAAGTAACACTCATTTTGAGGGTTTATTACTTAGTAGGGGGTTTGGAAAAAAGAGATTATTTAATTTTATTTTCTCCCAAATTATTATTATCTTTCTATTTTCTCTGGTTGTGGGAGGGATTGGCGCGGCATTAACCGGATGGACATGGATGGAAGCCTATTTTGCAACTCAAACTCATTACTCATGGTACGGTGCAAATATTGCAAAGATGATTCAGTTTCCTGTTGATTTCAATCCATGGGAAATATTCTCCATTGTTGGTATTGATTTTTGTCTAACAGCTATTCTTTACGGTATTTTCTTTATCTTGCAAGAAAGAAAATCAATTTCTAGGTTGTTAATCAAATTTTAAGATTTTTTTGCTATTTTAAAATTTACAATATTTTTTTTAATTATAACGATTGTTATTAAAACACAATACTCCTCCCTGGAACTTTGGGAAACAAACTAACACTTGCAATATGCTTTTGTTTCGTCAAAAATCGGAGTAAACGTTCTATTCCCAAACCACCACCAGCACTGGGTATCAATTTTCTTTTTCGAGCATAACTCAAATAACTTTCAAAAGTCTTGGGATTTTGCCTACGGGAACAAATTTTACGCAAAAGTACTTCATACTCATAATCTCGTTCTCCTCCAGATAAAGCTTCATTGTATCCTTCAGGATAAAAGAGATCATAATTAAAATAATGACCAGGGTGTTGAGGATCTTCTCGATCGTAAAATTCGCGCTCATAATCCGTGATCCAAAAAGGTGAATCTGCTAGCTCAGAAAGAATTTGTTCAAAGGAACTTCCCAACTTGAATTCTATTTCTTTCCTGGTAAAATTTGGAAAAGGTTGTGATGGAATAGAGATCTTTGTGCCAAAAAATGCGAGTTCGTCTGCACATTCCACTTTTACATACTTAAAAATATAGATAATTAGCTTTTCCATGAAGTCCATAAAAACATCTTGGGAAGCTTCTCGTAATTCAATATCCAATTGGCTAAATTCAAGTAGATGGCGCCCTGATAATTCTTTATCATCAGTTTCCAAACGAACATTCGGAGAAATAATATAAATTCCCTTTACGCCAGTTAATGCAAGGGTTAACTGCTTATGAAAAATCATACTTCGGGTTAATTGAAGAAGTTGCCCGTTGTATGAAATTGAAGCGTCAGATACTGAATGACTGAGAGGGTCTGTGATGGGTGATAATATTACGGGCATTACTTGTAGGATGCCATTCTTGAGCATATATTCATGAATCGCAAATAACATAGCTGTTTGGATTTTCAGAATTTTTTCCCACTTTTCTTTGTCGTTAATTTCACTAATTTTGCACATTTTAGCAATTTTAACAGTTTCACTAGCTTTACGATTGTTACTAACTTCACTAATTTCACTAATTTCGCTGATTAGCTTATTTTCACAAATTTCCTTAATTTTATTAATTTCCATCATTATACCTCAAATTGTAAAAGAATGATAACTATATTCAATATATTTGAAAATTTAAGATTATTTATGCAAATTTTTCGGAATATACTCCCAATAATATCCATTATTTTGGATAATAATGGAATAAATATCCATATTTTTCTTCTATAACTAATAATTTTAATTACCTTTTTTAAACAATCCAATGGTATATACATCCCATTTTTATCATGTTCTTGGTTTAAAATTACAAATATTCTTTACTTTTTCTATATTCCCAATCATATGCAGCAAGTAAAAATTGATCATAAAGATCTACGTATATTAGACTCATTAAAACAAGATGCAAGCTTATCTGTGGCAAAACTAGCTGAAATCACAGGATTCCCTGCAACCACAATTTATAATCGAATTAAAAAATTAAAATCAAATAAAATTTTGCGACATTACACCATTGCAGTGGATAAAGATATACTTTATGGGAATATTGTGGCGTTTATTTTAATCAAAACATTTCAAGCAAATCAACGCAACATCGTTTCTCAGTTAATGAAATTTCCTGGAATAGAAGAAACATCGATTATCACGGGAAATAAAGATTTATTAGTAAAATTTCGCTGCCGAAGCATAAAAGACTTGGATCGATTTATCATCGATGAATTACGAAACATCCCAGGCATTCAAGGCTCCGAAACAATGATTTCGCTGGAAAATAACCAAAAAATGTAAATACAAAAATAAAAAAAAAAACCAGATAAATAAGATAGTAAATTTTCAAATCTGACTCTTCTTGTTAAATATAATCAATCCAATGATGGTAAATAACATTCCAAATCCTAAAACAACCAAAATATCTTGCCATACGGCAGTCCAACCCATACCATAAATTAGTACACTCCTAATAGCATTCGTGGCATAAGAAGTGGGAACTAATTTTGTGATAAATCCATCCATCGGAAAGAAGGCACCTCCAAGAAATTGAAGAGGTAAAATAAATATCCAAGCGATCCCGCCGGCTGAATTCGCAGATTTAGTAACACCGGCTAAAATTAAACCTAATCCAATACACGTCAAAGATAATGCCATTACGATCCCGAAAGCTAGCATCCAATTGGCACCCGGAGCAATTTGAACTTGAAAGATCGGCAAACATGCAAAGAGAATAATCACTTGTATCGCAGAAAAGATAAATTGAGCCGCACCACCGCTGAGTAGAATGGTAGAACGTGATACAGGAGTAGTATTCAATCTTCTCAATAAACCTTTAGATCGCTCAAAAGCAAACATGGTACCGATGCTTGAAATACCCACTAACACAGCCACAGCTACAATTCCTGGAGCTGCCATATCAAACCATGTTAAATCTCTATCTATCGGCCCAATATCTAATCGTACATCTAAAGTGGTAATATTGTTATATGAAAGTATCAGGTTATTAATTATTCCCTTCAATACATTCGAAATAACAACTCCAGTAACGGTATCTGCAATTGTGTGAATTTCAACTTGGGGATTTCCAACAGGATAATTTGTTTGGTTCAATTCTAATATGAAATTCAGAAATTCACCGCTCATATTTGGCAAAATTATGCCTTGCCTTGCAAATGGATACCACCAAGTGCTACCGATAATCACCTCTGAAAAATTTTCAGGTATAATAATGACTCCATCAAGCTTTTCTTCGTTTACCAACTGAATCGCAGCTTCCTCCGTAATTTGGCTCCCATTTTCAAATGTTTCATGATTTTGAAATGAGTCGGAAAGAGAGTTATTTTCATCAAATAAGGAAAGCATAGAAAGGGACACGTTTGCCCCAATATCTACATTGGGATTATCCAATCCATTTGTATCGTAATTTATTATGGCAACATCATAAGCTGAACGAGAATTACCCGAATTAAATGCCACCGAAAAGAGTAACATAAATAATAATGGATATCCAAAAATCCAAAACCAGTTTTCCTTTTCTCTAAAGGTAATTTTTAAAAACTTCGAAATTAACGCCCAAAATTGCCTGAAATTTGCCTTCTCAATCACGTAACTCCCTCCCTGTCAAATCTATAAACACATCTTCCAGCGTATTTTGCCGTATAACGAGATCACGCATGGTGATATTTGAACTAGATTTTAACCAATCATAAAATCCTGATATTTTTCGCAACCCATCGAAAGCATTAAAACAGATACGTTCTTTACCTAATGGTTTGGCCCAAATTACATCGGGATGTAAAGCCAATTCTTGAACAATTGATTCTCGATCCTTAATTTTCTCAGAGTTTACCCGAAACTCAATAATATCTCCCTTTCCATTTTTACTTTTTAATTCTTGCGGAGTTCCTTGGGCTATTATCTTTCCATGATCGATGATTGCTAACTCCTCGGAGAGATCATCTGCCTCTTCCATGTTGTGGGTAGTTAAGATGATGGTTTTCTTCTCCTTTTCAAAATCTTTGATAAAATCCCAAACTATTCTCCGACTTTGCGGATCTAATCCTGCTGAAGGTTCATCAAAGAAGATAACTTCAGGAGAATGAACCACTGCCATTAATACGTTTACTCGTCTCTTCATACCTCCGGAATACTTTCGAACCAGATCATTGGCCCTATCTAATAGATTCATCTTTCCCAATAAATCATCAACACGCTCTTTGTAATCTTTTGGATGAAGTTTATGCATCTTTGCAATTAATTCGATATTTTCACGAGCACTCAGATTATCATACATAACCGTCTCTTGTGGACAAACTCCGATAAGTTCTCTGATTTTATTTGACTGGGTTTTTAGATCGTAACCCAAAATCGAAACACAACCTTTAGTCGGTTTTAAAACCGTTGCAAGTATGTTTATCGTGGTGCTTTTTCCCGCACCGTTAGGACCCAACAAGCTGAACAGATGACCTCTTCTAATTTCAAGATTTATGTGATCTACTGCGGTTAATCCGTTGAATTTTTTCGTGAGATTTTTAATTTCTATTCCGATATCCATTCTATTTCTACTCCATATGGAAATTATTAATTATTTTATTTTGTGAAAGAGAAATTAATAAAAAATCGGAGCCCAATATCTATCGAAATCCGTTGGTAACGGATTACTCACCACTATACATTCGCTTTCTATTTTAAATGATAATTTATCTATCACTCCACCTAAATAAGAGTGTTGAAAGTTCCGCTTGGGAAATTTGCATGATCTCTGCGACTTGGAAGTCGGGTAGGGTGTAATAATTAGGCAGATAAAGAATGAAATGCGGGGAGAGGGCTTCGATCCCTCGCGGCACTATGCACTGGATTCTGAGTCCAGCATCGTGGACCAGACTTGATTATCCCCGCATGTT
The DNA here is from genome assembly GCA_964426185.1 of uncultured archaeon. Taxonomy (GTDB): domain Archaea; phylum Asgardarchaeota; class Lokiarchaeia; order Sigyniarchaeales; family Promethearchaeaceae; genus Harpocratesius. The sequence continues at coordinate 32,282 of CAYRPF010000025.1, forward strand.
TTTTATCGCGAAAAAATACAAAAAAACAGAAATTTCTATCCTACAAAAAATTTTTGTGGTAGCAATTGTATTAATTGAAAGATTTTATATTTTTTTTTCGGTTAAGAACATTCCAACGTTGAATTAACACTTTTGTGGCAAAAGCTGCTTCATGGGGGCTAGAATATACGGGAACTCGTTCACGATTGGCTACTTCTTTGACTTTTTCATAACCGCTACCGAAAACCAATAAAGGAATGAGCGGTTTTTTCCGACCAGTTTCATCCCAAGCCCGAATCATCCCTTGAAGGTTTCTTTCAAATGTCATTCCCAAGAATGGCGGATAGACCCCACAAGCAATGACGATATCGATTCCAGAGTCTTCTTCTAGCATGGCTTTGGTGACTTGATAGTAATTCTCATCATTTGCACCAGCTATCATATCTAAGGGGTTTACTATTTGTACCAAATCAATCACCAAGGGTTTCAATTTGTTTTTAAGGTGTGGAGAAAATTCAGCCAGTTTCAAGCCTAGTTCTTCAGCGCTGTCAGAATAAAGAACTCCTGCACCTCCACTGTTCGTTAAGACTCCAATTTTCTTTCCTTGTGGAAGAGGGAGAAGGGAGAATGTTTTAAGTGTAGTAATGTAATCTTCAATGTCTTCACAGATTATTCCACCAGCTTGTTCTACTGCAGCTTTTAATACCCGATAATTTGATGCCAATGAACCAGTATGACTGCCTGCGGCTGCCATGCCCGCTGCCGTCCGACCTCCCTTTAACACTACCGTGGGCTTATCAGGCGCGATTTCCTTCATAACTCGATAGAAGGCTTTACCATCCGAAACCGATTCCAGATAAATAGCAACCACTTGGCTGTCGGGGTCTTTGTGGAAATATTGAATGATTTCATCGAATGAAACGTCAACGGCATTTCCGATATTGGCGAATTTGGACATTCCCAGGTCGTTCCACTTCAATCCATCCATAATGGCACATCCAAAGGAACCGCTTTGAGATACCATGCTGATTTTGCCAGGTAAAGGATATTGGATGAAGGAAGCGTTCATACCGATTTCTACATTTTGGATTCCGACACAATTAGGCCCAATAAGACGAATACCGGCTTGGCGGCATTTTTCGGCAATTACACGTTCAATTTCCTTTCCTTCTTTGCTCACTTCTCCAAATCCAGCAGTGACAATGATAATTCGTTTCACTTGTTTTTGGATACAATCATCAACTACTTGAGGTACATATTTTGCTGGGACAAGGATAAGAGCCAAGTCGACAGGTTCGGGAACTTTTAATATACTTGGATAAGCAGGTAATCCTAAAATGGTGGAGCTGGAACGAGACACAGGATAAATTTTGGCGGTTAATTTAGGATTTCTGACTAAGTTGGAGGTGACTGCATTTCCAAATTTTTTTGAATCTTCAGTGGCTCCGATTATTGCAATGGATTTAGGATAAAAGAATAGTTTAACCATATATTTCACCTAAGTGAATAATATTTTTACTAACATAATACAAAAAAAAACTCCATTACTTCATTTTTCCACATAAAATGCCTCTTGGGGGCAAATGTAAATGCAACTTTTACAAGACCGGCATTGTGATTGGTCAATATAGGCTTTATGAGTCTCAAAATTGAAATTTATAGCCGGGCAACCAAATTGGCGCACACAAATTTGACATCCTGTACATTTTTCCGAATCAACTTTAATTACAGGTAAGACCGTTTTCTGCTTCTTAAAGACCCTTAATTCCTGTAGTGCGCACATATGCCGGGCAATAAATACTCGAACACCTTTTGCTTTGGCAGCTTGTTCAAATTTCTCCATTAAGCCCTCCATATCATATGCTTCATGCACCCAAATGTTTTCGGTTGGAACACCACATCCTTTTACAACTTCTTCGATAGGAATTCGGGTTCCGGGCTCACCAGTGAGCAAAATACCGTTGGATGGGTTGTCTTGGCCTCCGGTCATACTGGTGAAACTGTTATCACTGACAATTACGAGAATTTCATTTTTATTATATACCGCATTCACCAAGGGAGCAATTCCTGAATGGAAGAAAGTTGAGTCTCCCAAAAAGGCCGTTACAATCACATCATCAGATAGGATTTTTGCCATACCGTTGGCCATTCCGATGCTGCCCCCCATACATAATGCAGTATCAGCCATTTCTAAAGGTTTATAGACACCTAGCGAATAACAGCCGATATCATTGTTATTTGCAAACTTCTTCTTCAGCTTCTTCGCAACCTTTTTCATAACCCAGTAAATATTCCGATGAGAGCAAGCAGGACACATTTGGGGTAAACGAGGTGGGGCAGAAGCGGTCAAAGGTGGAAATTCTGGAAGAGAATAAGCAACTCCACATAATTTGGCTACCGCGGCCACTATTGTTTCAGGATGCAATTCACCTTGCTGGGGAAGTAAATCTTTTCCATGAATTTCAATGTTGGAACTCAAATCTAAGTCAAAAGCACGGGCTTTACATTGCTCTTCAAAGATCGGCTCAAGTTCTTCTACCACAAACAAAATATCCACATGTTTGAGAATTTTTTCCAGAGATTTTGGTGGCAGTGGATTAATTAACCCCAATTTTAACATTGAGACGGAGCCTTCGAGTTGTAATTCCACTAAAGCATCTTGAAGGTGTGAATATGCAATTCCTGCGGCTAAAAATCCGATTTTTTTTCCATGAATGGTTTTTTCTGATAAGAAAAGATGATTAAAGGGGAATTCATCAGCATCTTCGGTCATTCGCGCCATTCTTTTTAATAGATCTGCACGTTGAGGTCGCGTATTTGAAGGAACACATACCCAACGGTTGCGATCCCAATCAAATTCTGGAGTTTGTTCCTTTTTCACCAAGGTTCCGAATTCAACATCCGCTCTTCCGTGATTTAATCGAGTGGTTGTGCGTAATACTACTATATTATTATATTTTTCCGAGTATTCAAAGGCATACTTCATCATATCCTTTGCTTCCTGAGGAGTGGAAGGTTCAAACACTGGAGCCAAAGCGTGTAATCCATAATACCGATTGTCTTGTTCGTTTTGACTGGAAAATTGACTGGGATCATCTGCAGAAATGAGTACCATGCCTCCACGTACACCATGATATACAGCAGTCATGAACGCATCAGAAGCAACGTTAACACCGACATGTTTCATGGCCGCTACAGCACGCACATTTGACATTGAGCCCGCATAAGCAACTTCGAAGGCTACTTTTTCGTTTACGCTCCATTCTACTTTCATTTCAGGGTGGTATTTGGCACATTGAGCCACTGCAGGCATGATCTCAGATGAAGGGGTACCTGGGTATGCTGCCGCAATAATCGCGTTTCCTTCAAAAATCCCCCGCGCAATGGCTTCATTACCCAACATTATCATTTTGTACCCGGGATCGTCTTGGGCAATTTTCGGGATAGAAGAATTACTCATTAATTTTACCTCCTTGTTCAAATCCTAACTGAAAGGCTGTCTTATTTATAGGCAAAGCCTTAGCAGGAACAAATTTCTCGATAGATTTTTCAATAGTTTCACGTTTTAGTGGAATACTTCCCGAGCTAGAAGCAAAACCCAACATAACAACATTCAAAGCTTTTTCAGTCCCAGCTTGTTCTGCCAATTTTAATGCATCGATAGAGTAAACATGCGGAGTTATTTTACGTAATTCTTGTTTTACAGAATCTACATTGGGATATTTTATTTTCCGATCTTGGTAAATGGATAGGGGTAAAATTGGAGCAGAGCTAATAAAATAATAAGTATCTTGATTGGCAAATTGAATGGCTCGAAGTGCTTCGCTCGGTTCCAATGCAATAATAATATGAGCGCCGTGTTTTGGAATAAGGGGTCCGTGAACATCTTTTCCAAAGCGGAGATAACCGGAGACAGATCCACCTCTTTGGGCCATTCCATGAGTTTCGGCTGTTCTAACGGGGTGACCTTCTGCCAATGCTGCATCTGCTAAAATATGCGTTCCACGAATGACACCTTGACCTCCTACACCGATCATATAACAATGAAATTTTGATAAGGTCATAAAAATCAACTTCTTCAATTGAATCCATTATTTGGAGGATTCGTGTGTGTATTAAGTGAAATGGAAAAAAAAGCCTTTCTTTTTAGGGAATGCATTCCCATTCAAATCTAATAATTCCACCATAATTCTTTTTTAATTATAATTATTGTAATAGCCAGCGGAATCGAAAGAAAATTTAGCAAAATGGGATATCCCGCAATAAATGTTGAAGTAAAATGAGTCGAATTATTAGAAGAAGTATTCGTGTAATTTGATTCAAAGCTGTATCTCACCAAAGGAATACTGTAAACCGAGAGAAGTGAATCATCTAAATCGAAAAACCCACGATCTTGAGTTGGAGTAGAACCCACACAAGGATAAATCCAAGCAGGTTCCCATACGATGATTCCTTTACCCAACCCCTCTGTTAGATCTATCATTAAATGGATCAAAGTGATTATTTTTTCTTGATCAAATATGATCAGCCAAAATCACTATTGGCTAATTC
>CAYRPF010000026.1:0-16211 GCA_964426185.1 uncultured archaeon
AAAAAAAAGACGCTGCGAAACGAAAAATCCTATTTCTACATCCGAACCATTTATTCGGTAAGATTTTGAACCTGATTACAGCATAATTATACCACAACTTTACTGCTAATCTGTTTGTGCACGGTGTTACTGCTTAGAATGCAAAACCGTTGTATAATGAAGAAAAAAGAAATAAAGAATAGAGAAAAGGAAAGAAAGGAAAAAAAAGAATTCCGTTTACCACGGAGGCTCAGGAGAAAACTTAAAGTTTACTCTTCTCCATCACTGCATTGAAGAACTAAGTTCTAAGCAAAATAGCCGCCAAAAAGCTTAGTAATCTTCAATTTCTCGATAGATGATCTTTTCATCAAATTTCACGCCATTTAAACCCGCTTCGATCACACCTATTTCCATCCACCAAACATTTGAAGAAGTCATCATTGTGGTGAAATCATCCCAGACATCCAAACCTACCGCAATCAACATCGGTCCGGCGATTTCTGATGATTCACCCTCTGCCAAACCATAGCAAAATAGATCGTCCAACTGTAATGCATAGGAAATCACCGGTAATTGAGTAATACGTGCACCCATATTGGTATTCAACAACATCTCCTCTAAATGCCCTTTGAAGCCAAAACCGGTAATATCTGTCATTGCGTGAATTCCCTCAAAAAACCGCCCAGAATGAATTATTTCAGGAATCGGTTTATTTGATGTAGTCATTATTTTGGTAGCTATTGAAATGGCACGATCGATCTTACTTGTATCATAGTCCTTCATCCAAGAAGTATCTGCCTTTTGTGCACGGTCAGCAGCCATTACAGGATGAATTCCCAGTGGTTTGGTTAAAATAAGGTGATCTCCAGTTTTTATGCCGCGTTTCTGGATTAGATGTTCGGTTTGTGCGATGGCATCAACGCTGCCGCCTAATAATGGCCAAGGATTCTGAATGGTATGTCCTCCTGCAATATCGGAGCCAAGACTCTTCAGCAAATCACGAGTTCCCCGCAACATATCTTGTGCAAACTTGGGCGGTAAATCAGTAGGTAAGCCCAAGAAACAACTGTAATTTAATATATGAAGTGCATTTAATGCATAGATATCATTGGTTACATTAACAGCTGCAATTTTTCCCATGATATAAGGGTCATCATGAATCGGTGTTACAATATCCAGATTTGTTAAAAGACTTTGAGTCTCAGAGATGGCGGTGATGGCGCAATCTTCTGCGTCTGCATTTAAACCGACTTGATTTAGCAAATTTGAGAGATCTAAGGCAGGAAGTTTACAAGATCATCCATGTAGTTGTGTTTTTTCGGTCAATCGATAGCCTGTATTGGGTATTTTCTTAAAGATTACGGGCTGTCGTTTAAAACTAATTTAATTCACCTCCACGTGTTATGTGTAATATTTTTTATGATTTAATAAGTATATTGATATAAATGAGAACGATTCAGCAAAAAATCCCCAAAATTATAAAATAATTTCCATTTCTTTCTGTAAAGTAGATAATTTTCCGAAAGGATTTTGGTAATTGATATTCAGCAGCCACCTCTTCAATTCATACTTTGTTGCTCTTTCTTTTTCTATTTTGAAAGTCCAACGTAAAATACGGACGGATTCGGGTTCAAATTCTCGAATAACTAATTCTAATGGATCACTCTGTCCAGGTTGAATCTTGAGAAAAGATGGATGCAGGAAAATTAAACTAAAATTGTTTAGAAAGAATTTTGTTGGATTATGTATTCTTAGATCAAAAATAATCTTATTTCCGATAATTTCCACCTTTCGATGCAGCTTAAGGAAATTTTCTCCCAGTGCCTTGGTGGGTTGAACCAGAGAATTATTACGAATCTCAGCAATAATTTTATGCTTTTTCAGAAGTTTAAAAACCGAATTTTTCAACTCTTCAATGGGTATAGAATAAACACGAGCAAGTTGAAGAAATGAAAGTGGATTCATGTAACTTAAATATTCATTAATTTCTGCCGCAAAGATCTCTTCTTCAATAGAATCTTGAAATTCATCAAGAAGATTCATTAATTCTAATTTAGTTTTATTCCAATTCATGAAATAATTCTGCAATTCTTCAGAATTTATTCCTGAAAGATCGATTGTATCTATTTTTTGGTAAACACTATCAATTTCCTTATTGTATTCTTCTACAGTATTAGAAATATTGTCAAAAGTCATTTTGACCATATTGCGCGCTTCTTTAAATCGTCGTTTTTTAATTTCTATAAAAATAGGGGTAGTAAGCTTGTCAAAATTTATTTTCATGTCACGAATATTTTGGACGGCTTGCAAAACTATCTTTTGTAGATTACTATTCAAAAGGTCAAATGTTATCTTTTTCTTTAGTTTATCTTGCTCGGGTGTCGGTGTTTTGATGGATTTTTCGAGATCTTTTATTCGATAAATTACGGTGGAAAGATATTGTTGGATTTCGATTTTTACATCAACCCAAAACATAGTTATATCTTTCAAGGCTTCTTTAAATTCGAGATTGGTAACCCATAATTGCCCGATTTCAAATTCAAATGTATATAAATCTTTCCGAACCTGTGAAATCTTTTCTAATAATAATTCGGACACGGAATTCCCAAAAGATAAGGGATCATCTTGGAATTGAGTTTCTATTTGTTCAATTTCTTCATATGTTGCCTTCATTTGTTCAATACGCTTTTTCAATTTTGAGATTTCTTTATTTAATTCATCTAGATAAGAATCCTTACGTTCTGAAATCATATTAAGTATCATATATTTTACATCAGAGATATTTTCTAAAACTTCTTCCTTGATTTCTTTGAATTCTTGAATAGATTCCATAGAAAATCGTTTGAATTCGGACTTATTTAATAATTCTTCCATTTTATTTAATTTTTCGACTATTTTATTACTTTCTTCTTCCATATAGACTTCTGCTTTTTGAAATTGATTTTGATTGATCAGTTTTTCGGCGTTTATGCGCAAGTCTTGTACAAATTGATGAAAAATCTCCAAGCTTTGATAAAAATTTTTTCGCTCTGCTTCAATTTCTTGGATATCTTGGTCAATATCTTCAAACAAAGTGTGAATTTTGGTGAGAGAAGCATCGATTTCATCCAAAACATCTAAATCTTTTTCCTCTTTTTTATAATTCTGTAGATTTATAGCCGACCATACTGCTACTGATTTAATTCGGAGAATGTAAGTTAAATCGCCGAGTAACTTTATGATTTGTTTTCGTTGGCGCCAATTTTCGGGATCTAAACTTAAATACATTCGGGCAAGTTCTTCTTCAAAAATATCACTCTTCTCTGAATATATTTTAATCAGACAATCACTCACAAATTTCCTAAATTTCACCCCTGCATCTACTAATTGATGAAATAATATAGGTAGCATTTCTTTCATGTTTTGAACAACTATAAAAATAGAAGATTCCGTAATTCCTTCTAATACATCTTGGGAAAGATTATTTTCTTCAATGTACTGACGGAAAAATTTAAGAAGGGCAGGGCCTTGAACCCTACCAACTTTAACAAAAGCATCAATGGTTTTAGTTTGAACCATCATGATGGAATCAGAAAACATATCAATTAAACGATGAAATAAAAGGATAAAATCATTAAAGAAAGAAGAACCAATCTCACCTACAATCCAAATTCCTTTTTCTCGAATTTCCCAGTCACCATCATTTAATAGCAGCAGAAGCATATCCACTAAATCGGCTCCGGTTAGGTGATGTGCTAAAGCTTTAACTACCTCGGTGGTTAAACCACGAATTTCTTCATCTGGATCTCGAATAAGCTTTATGAAATTCTGCTGAAAGATTTTTAGAAAATTCTTAGGGAGTTGAGAAGGAGATTTAATAAATTCCAACATACCTTCCAAAGCTTTCGCCCGAACTCGCCAAGAAGGATCTTCAAACATCTTAGAATATGTCAAATAAAGATCGGGATAATAATCAAAGGATTTCTGTAAAATTTCAGCTAACAATATCACTGCAGATTCACGCACTTTCTTATCTACGTCGAATAATTTTGATTCACATTTCTCAATAATTTGATCAAATTTCGAAATATCTGTATATCTGAAGATTTTTCGTAGAATTAAAAGAATTTCTTGCCGAATCCAAAATTCTTTATGATCTAAAAGTATTGGAGCATGCTTCATGGTCAATTCTACAGATTGTGCACTCTTATCACATAGAGCATCATAAACTTCCAAACAAAAAGCTAAAAAATCTTCATATTCAGATTGTAGCGCATATAAAAGAAAATTATTCGTTCGTTCTAAGGCTAATTCGTATCGGCGACTCTTAATTGCTTCTTGGATAGAATGGATAAATTTATTACTGCTATTAGAAATTTCGGGATTGAACATAATTCTTCAGCGAATTTGTTGCTTCGTATTTATCTACAATTACATAAAAAGAATCTCTCTTATATTTTTTTATTTTGCTTTAGGATCAAAAAGCCGAAAATCTCGTAAATTTCATAAATTAGGGATTACTTTGAATTATTGATGGCGAAGAAGAAAAAAAAAGCCGTGGCAAATCAAGATGATTTGTCAATGGAAGATTTAGGCATAACTCCGAAAGAACCCGTGAAGAAGACTTCTGTGAAAAAATCTACTTCTAAGAAGACATCTGCGAAGAAATCCTCCGCAAAAAAGACCACTTCGAAAAAGACTTCACAGAAAAAAACAACTTCCAAAAAAAAATCTCCAAGGAAAACAACAAAAAAAACATCATCCTCAAAAAAATCCACCAGTAAGAAAACAACCTCAAAATCATCTAAGTTATCATCCATAAAATCCTCAGAAAATCAAGATTTTATTCAATCTTCATGTAATGTTGGATTAGTTGGTCATGTAGATCATGGCAAAACGACCTTAGTGAAGGCATTATCAGGAACTTGGACAGAAAGATATAGCGATGAACAAAATCGGGGAATTACCATCAAATTAGGCTATGCTGAAACGGTTATTATGGAATGCCCGCAATGCAACTTAGTTCTTACAGAAGAATTAGCAAATAAAGCCCGAAAAAGTAAAAAAGATCCAAAGGGAAGATGTCCCGAATGTGGAGTCCCTTTAGAATTTCGCCGTAGAATCAGTTTTGTCGATGCTCCAGGTCATGAAATATTGATGGCCACAATGCTTTCAGGAGCATCTTTGATGGACGGTGCCATTCTTTTAATTGCAGCAAACGAGGATTGCCCTCAACCTCAAACCAGAGAACATCTAGCAGCCCTTGAAATTGCAAAAATAGAAAATATCATCATTGTTCAAAATAAAATAGATTCGGTTAGCAAAGAACGAGTTATTGAACATTATCACCAAATTAATGATTTTATAAAAGGAACCATTGCAGAAAATGCTCCCATCATTCCAGTATCTTCAATATTTGACGCAAATGTAGACAAAGTTATTGAAGCAATAGAAAAATATATCCCCTCACCAGATCTTGATGACGAATCAGATTTCTTATTCAATGTAGCCAGATCTTTCGATGTTAATCGACCTGGAACACTCATTCAAGATTTAAAGGGAGGTGTTATTGGAGGAAGCATAGTCTCTGGTGTGGTTCATGTAGGTGATGATATTGAAATCAAACCTGGATTAAAAGATCCCGAAACAGGGAAATATCATCCTGTAATTACTAAAGTGGCATCTATTTATGAGGGATCTCATCCCCTCGAAATGGCTCGACCAGGTGGTTTGATTGCATTCGGAACATTACTAGATCCATCAAATACTAGAACTGACCAACTGATCGGCTCTGTTGTCGGCGCGGTAGGCACCCTTCCCGATGTTAAAATGACTGTACAAATCGAAACTCATTTATTGGATACCGTTTTAGGAGCAGAAGAAGAAATAAAAGTTCAGCCTATTAAGAATAACGAACTTTTAATGATTGTTGTTGGAACATCATTATCCGCGGGAGTTGTTACTAAGATTGGGAAGAAGAATGTTGTTACTTTGAAATTAAAAAGACCGCTGTGCGCTGTTGAAGGATCTATCACTGCAATAAGCCGTAGAATCAAAAATCGTTTCCGATTAATTGGATATGGATATATCGTAAATTAATTAGAAAAATTAGAAAAAAAATTTTTATAAGTAAAATGATGATCCTGGATCATCTTCATCCTCGTCATCATCATCATGCTTTTTCTTCCTTTTTAGCAAATGATCCATAATATTTTGAGAGATTTCATTTAAAGTTTCGGGATCTAAATCTATACCTATGTCCTTTAGGTCATCAAGATTTTTACCAAAAGGGACCACTTTCACATCAAATTTGGTGTTTTTCATTTGCTGTGCTTTAATTTTACGTTCTTTCTCGCGGTATGCCAAGTTTTTCTTGATTTCTTTCCCGTGCTTTTTGTATAACTGATTAATGATGGTTTGTATGAGTTCTTTTTCTAAATCTTCGGCTTCAAATAACATCAGTTCATCAGCACTGTATTTTTGCTCGAGAAATTGGATTGCCTCATCAATAGTCGCATGGCTAGGTGAAATCGTAGTGCTTTTTCTAACTTGACTTGATACAATTGCCCAATTAATAATGGCCCAAATAGGGTTACGGGAATTTTCGTTCATATTTTTCGCTAAGTACTAGATCGAATTGTGCTTTTAAAAGTTAAGCATTAAGAATGATTCCTTTTCATCGAAAAAAGTGCGAAATTTTAAACAAAATTTCATGATATATATGAAAATATAATTAGAAATTTATTTCAATAATGGAATAATTAAAAAGAATATTATGGTAATCGTAAAGACATCTGGTGAAATTTCTCCAAATTTATATATGTTGGATACAATGCAATTCAATGTTTCACACATAACCACTGCATTCTGCTACTATGATGGCGAAAATGCTTTACTCATGGATGTTGGAACCTCAGATAATGTGCCCACCGTGTTACGTGCTTTGAAAAAGTTAAAAATACCCTTAAAACATTTACGAGGTATCACCCTAACACATTATCATTTCGATCATGCTGGAGGGGTTAGTAAATTATGGAAAAAAGTTAGTAAAAAAGTTCCCGATTTTAAGATATATACTACAAAATTCACTAAGGAAAAACTTCAAAATGCCGAATCCCACGTTGTTGGAGCCACAAGCACGTTTAATGAATTTGTAGGTACAATGAAACCAATTTCTGATGAATTTGTTAATGATGCATATGTATTACTGGATGAAGAAAATCCAAAAGTGGACTTGACGATTCCAATTGATTTTTCTATGGGTGCAAAAATTAAACTAGTTCCTACTCCTGGACATTGTCCAGATCATGTATCTCCATCCATATTCTTCAATTCATCGACTTCACCCCAATTTTTATTTGGTGGTGAGGCTGTTGGAACATTCTACCATGAAAGCGAGCTAATGTCAGCAGCCACTTCCATGCCCCCAAATTTTCAATATAATCTTTACATGGAATCATTGAAAAAAATTCAAGATTTAAATCCAGAAATTTTAGGTGTTTGTCATTACGGTGCAATTAAGGGAAAAAATGCAGTGAAGGAATATTTAGAAGATCAGACAAATTATATGCAAGATTTGGTAATTGCAATAAAAAAACACTATAATGAGAATCCCAGCGTTAGATATATTATTGAACAATTGAAAAAAGATCGTTTACATGTTAATAATCGTGTGGGTAATCGATTTGTAGACAACCCAACCAGCAATCATTTCTTGAGTAACCTCCAATTAGCCTTGACTTATGGGATTTTGATAGATCTAGGTTATCGAGAATCAAAATACGAAGAACGAGTGGTAAAATAAGGAAAAAAGAATTCATGTCAAAATGATTTTATTCAAATTTTTTAAGTTGATTTTTTACTTCTGATACCATTTTTTCGAAGGAAAAATCAGGATTTGAAAAGAATCCTTGAATAGAAGTGGGTTTTCCTCCTCCCTTACCTTGAAATTTCTTTATAAGTGGGACGAAAATTATTTTTAAGTTCACATCAAGCGATTTTACATCTCTAAACGCGACTAGATTCCAACCATGAGCATTTCGACCACCTATCATCACTACGGCATCAGACTTCTGTTTTAATATTTTTTTAGCTAAATTGCTGAGCATATTATTGTCAATTCCTTCATACCATGCAGATATCAAGGTAAATTTGCCAATTTTTTGCCCAGAATTAATCAATTTTTTAATATTTTCATCGCTCATGACTTCAGCAAATAAAGTTATATTGATTTTCATCTGTTCGTATTCGTTCTTGAATTTTTTGAACCGAATTAATAAATCTTCATATGGACATTCTAATTCTTTACTAAGGATTTTCAGTGGATCATCAGATAAGGAACAATATTCTGATAGTTCCAAGGCACTTGGATCAATATTTCCAGTATTTTTTGCTTTTCGAAGCAATTTCCACTTTTTTATTAATTCTAAGCCTCGAGTAATCAGATTATCTTCAGAAGTTTCTAATATCTCTGCTAATTCTTTTTTAATTTCTTTATAACGCTCAAGAAGTTTGTTGGTGGTTTCCCCTGCAGTAAAGGTTAATCGTACAATACCGTCTTGGATTTTCTGGGATTTAATGATCTTTATTCTACCAATCTCAGCAGTGTTATTTACATGTGTTCCCCCACAAGCTTCAACATCTACGTTAGGAATTTCTACAATGCGCAATTTTTTTCCTGGAACTGCACCACCTTGATAAACTCGCATCCCGTATTTCTGTTCTGCCTCACTCCGTTCGATAAAACCATGTTGTAATGGAATTCCTTGCTGGACAATTTCATTAGCTTTATCTTCAATTTTCTGCTGATCTTCATCTGAAATATTTTCAAAATGAGTTATATCCAAATGGGCTTTTTCTAGAGTTTTCTTTGCACCTGCTTGGTTAATATGATTGCCTAAAACAACTCTGGCAGCAGCATTGACCACATGAGTAGCACTGTGATGATGGGTAAGTATATTGCGACGGTGTTTATCAATTTTAATCTGAACGGAATCTCCCTCTTTAAAGGTGGGCGGTTCAGTTAGTATATGAACGATAACGGGACCTACAGTTATTACATCCCCAAAAGGAACCGTGTTAATCCATCCATTATCGTGCAACTGTCCACCCGAGGTGGGATATGCACAAGTTTGATCGACCACTACAGTCCATGCATTTTTGCTTATGAATTCATCATCGTTTTCGGATTTTTCATTGACAAATTCATAATTAATTGGAGTAATTTGTAACACCTTAGCTTGATTTTCATAAATTTTATAATCATCATAGTATAAGCGTTTTGTGGCAGGCAAACCATCGATTGGAATTTCTATTCTTTTATGAGTTGTATGAATTTGGGTCTTCCGTTCGTGTAGGGCCATTACTTTCTTATAAAAATCATCTGGAATTTCAATGTTAATGCCTCTATGTTTTGCGGCAGATTGAATTATTTCTGGATTAATTCCATTACTATCATATAATTCCAATAGTTTTTCTTCTGTGATTTTTGATTTTTTCAACAACTTTGCCACAATCTTATCTGCTTCTTTCTTTGTAGCATAAAATTTTTGCTTTTCAACATCGAGCACTCTCTTTACTTCATCTAAATTTTCACTAACTTCAGGAAACAGTTCATATAACTCTTCTGCATGCCAAGCACATACTTCACCGAGATCTATCTCCCAATTAAATTGATCGATAAATCCCATTGCACGACGGAAGATTACCCTCAGGTTATAACCGCCTCCTACATTTGAAGGTAATTTTCCATCTGAAATTGCGAAAAGCAAAGCTCGACTATGCTCAGCGATTGAATAAAGGGCAGTCATCGGTAGTATTTTTGCACGCAATTCCTCAGAAGTCATTTCAAGCTTATCTGCAACCACTTGCCATGCATCATTTAAATCTTCCACTTCATCACTGTTTAGAAAAGCAGAATATTGTGAAAAGCGATTAAAAAGATGGTGATCGGGTTCTACTTTAGTAATTGCTTGTAAACGTTCTAATACTAATGGAAAAATGGCATCATATATCGTTGGTTTCGCCTGCGAAAACCAAGCTACGCGTTCTTGGCCTAAACCCATATCTAAAACTTTTAATTTTAACGGCTCTGAGCCATTGGGAGTCTGTTGATAGAGCATATATACTTGATTGAATAACTCAACACCCCTACTAAAAAATTCAAGACAAGAACCATAATTTCCACCTCCAGCCCAAGCGTCTTCATGAATTTTGAATTCTGATTTCTCTAAACCAACCCCATCAACCAGAAAATCGAAAATATCTTGGAACGCTTGCGCTTGATCCCATTCGTCTTCATCAACAAACATGTGCTGTCCGATCATCACAAAACCAGTGCAATGAGAACCGGTGATACCGACATTTTCAATATCACTAAATCGCAGACAGAACTGAGGGATAATGAGTTTTTTAGCTGGAGGATGAATTTCTCCAGATATAACATAAGGTTGGAAGGCAGCAATGGATGCAATGGTAAATTCAGTAGTGGGATTCCATCTTGCAACCACTGGATATCGCTTAAGAGGTCTGTATCCTCGAGGTTCCAAAATTTCGACTATTTTTTTCCATACACCAATGAAACTAAGGTGATTCTTAGTGGGATTATTCTTTACTACTTGAAACCCTGCATTACAAGTGGGTTCACCGCATACATCTGAAGGTTTGTAGCTCCAAAAGAATTTTTCACATTTTGAGCACTGATATCTGTGGAAACCATTTTTTTCAAGAGTTTTAGTTGGATAATATTTTTCTGGATTAAGAGAGGCAATTTTCTTGAATTGTTTTTTCTGCTCTTTATCCGATAACAATTTTCCCATACGTTTTCAAGCATAATAAGATTAGAATTTAGAAAAATTTTTTGCCTTTAGATTTGAAGAAAAATAAGAACATAAAAGTAAAGATCATGTTGAAAATGTAGCATTTTAAATAGGTGCATTTGCTTAATTAATTTCGAGTATAATGAAACAAATGAAATGGATCATCCTTATTATTGGAATAATTGGATTCTTCTTAGTCGCCCTAACAAATAATCCATTCGCCATTTTTGCATACTTTGGCTTATATCTATGTTCTACAATTGCCATCTTCCAATATTTCTTTAGTCGTGTCGAAGCTCCTACAACAATTCAAATTATTTCAGAAAATTCTATGAATAAGGAAAATAGTACAAATTAAATATTGAAATTGATCAAATTGTTCAAAGTATCCAAAATGTGATAAAAAAGGGTATTTCTTCATTTTACTGGATTTAAGATTTGCTTTATAAGCGAAGTAACTAAATTTTTAACAATCAGATTACATACTTCTTTTGATTTTCAGTGAATTCCAAAGAAAATACTTCTTCTGCACCCAAAGAGCGACTTGAAAAAGATCAAATTAAAGATTTAAAAGATATCAGAGATACGATCGATAAGCAGCTTCGGGAAGCCAAGCATACTTTGGAAGAAACACCGAGCAAAGAAGAAACGACTCGAAAGGAATTAGTTCTTGCATTGGATGATTTGCAGGAGAAAATTGATCACCAGAAAGAAATTTTGAATAATTTAAATCTCCAAATTAAAACCCAACAAGAATCCTTGCAGAAATACAATGAGAAATTATCAGGAATTGAATCACTTTACAGCCAGAAAGAGGCAAATTTAGAAAAAATAAATAAAAAGATTGAAAATTTGGTTCAGCAGCGTGAAATTTTGGAAGAACTCGAAAATCATCTAAAAACTTCCATCGATTCTCTTCAAAAGAAATCGAGTGAAATGGAATCTACACTTGGGGCGGTAACCCGAGAACATTTGAAAATTATTGAAGATATGTCAAAACTTCAAAACCAGTACAATCATTTATCATCAGATTTCTCGGATAAGAAAAACTATTTATCAACATTGGACCAGGAAATCGCAGAAAATCGCTCCACTTTAACAAAATTAAAAGAAGATATTAATGAAAAAGAGAACCAATTAGTAAAATTAAAAGAATCACTTTCCTTGCGGGAAAAATATTTGGATGATTTAGAAAAGAAAATTCTTGAACGTCAAAAAGATTTAACCACAATTGTTGAAGAATTCAGTCATTTCGATCATGAGCTTCCAATAAAAAAACAAGAATTCCAAGAATTATCAACACAAATTGAAGAAAAGACAAATAAAATAATGGAAATGAAGGAATACATAGAAACATTGGAACGAGAACACTTGGAATATGTCGAAAAGCACGGGCAAGTTAAATCAGAATATACTGAAAAAGAAAAAGAACTAGAAGAATTAAAATCAGCTATAGATGTGCGGGAAAAATACCTACAACAAATTCAGAAAAAAATCGATGAGCGAACTGCAAAACTTATGGAAGTCACAGAAAAACAGGCAGAACTTGATGAAATAATACCACAATTAGAAAAACGAAATTCTGATCTCACGGATAGCATTAGACTCTTAGATAAACATCTGGAAGAACGTAAAGAACAACTAAATACATTAACTGAACAAGTAAACATATATTCCACAACATTTGGACGTTTGATGGAAAAAATTAAGGGAAACGAAACAATTATTGCCCAACAGACTCAAAGAATGGAAGAATTCGATAAAGATTACATTGCGAAAAGGGAAGAAAAAGAAAATATTGAAAAAAAATATCGTATACTGATTGATAAACTGAAAGATGCTAAAGAAGAATATGAGAAACTTGAGCAAAAGAAAGTAAATTCAGAACGTACCCTCAAAGAGGCAGAATCTAACTTAAATGCTCTGCGAAAAAAACTCGGTTCTATGGAAAAAACAATTCGTGAAGCAGAAGCTAGAATTCAAGAAAATATGGTGTTAACTAAAATACGTAAAATTGCAAAATTATATGGAGGCGCAGTTTTTATTATTGGGTTAAGTTTTTTCATCTTTGGGCTAATAATGATGCTGATTCCGACATCTTCAACCGTAGATTTCCCCCAAAACCTCTCACTCGGATTATTTATAATTGGAGGAGTGTTACTTTTCATTAGTGGATTGCTACATATGAGTACATAGAATTAAAATTTAGGTGATATAAATCGAACGCCTCTCTTACAAACCCGTTGAAAAATTTCATGAAATCTTTAAATTACTTGGATTTGAAGCCTCTAATCGATATCACAACTATTTCCGTTATAGTATTTTGACAGAACCAGAAATTTCGATTAGTTTCAGGATAAAACTGCCCATTTTTCTTCCGATTTCAAACCCAATTCCTCTTGAACTTTGTTCTTTTAACATTTCTTGCTATTTTCGCCCAAGATGGTTGGATTCAAAATTTGAGGAATTTTTGCGAAGTTTTCTAACCAAAACAATGACTTACTACAATTACTTAATTGATGAATACCCTCTAAATCCGTATTTTACGCTGGACAAATTCGAAAATGCTTTAAATTCTGTTTTTAATCAAATTTACGCCTCAAAGTCTGAGATTTCCTATGATGATACTATTTCAGATTTTCAAGCATATAAACCTCTCCGGAATCATTTTTTGTTGAAGTTCGATGATTTCTTGCAAATTTCAGAACAATTATCAGAAATATATTCATATCTCGCAGAACAAAATTGCTTTGAAATGACTACAAATTTCCCCCCTGAACTTCATTCAAATATTCCATTTAAAAAACAACACTTAGTTGGGGTTTTCACCAACACCTCACATCAAGAATATCTTCAAGAATTTCTGGTGGGAGAACCTGGGAGTATATCATTTTGTCGCGATATAAAATACAAAAATATATGGTTTCGGTTTGGAATTGAATCACATGTTCTTTTTCCCTTTTTACAATTTCAACTTCATCAATCTGATTTTCAAATCGATTGGAAAATTCTAATTCAGGATTGGATTTCATATGGAAGGGGTTTTTCGCAAGAAATTTTATCTTTTATGAAGGAGGAAATTGAAGTAAATTCTCAATTCTTATTACCTTTTTCAGAACAGAAATTTCTCTTGGAAAAAAGTTATTTTGAAGAAAGTTATGGCCTATTTTTTCCGATACTCGTGTTTGAAGGATTAAAATCAATACTACATGCATCTCAGATTAATAAAAAACAGGATTTTGAACCCCAAAATTTTCGAGATCTAATCTATCTATGGCGGTTTCAAAGAGCAAAATTTATGTTTTATCAAAAAGATTGGTTAAACGCTGAACAATATCTTCTTCCTTTACTAAATGAAATTAAATCAAACCATTATCCCAATTTTTGCATTGAAATATGTTATTCATTGGCTGAAATTTCCGAAAAATTGAAAAATTACACTCAAGGAATCGAGTATTTGCTTAAAGGTCTTGAATTCGCCAAAAATGGGACAACACCGATATTGAAAATTTTACATTTGCATTTCTATCTCATGAAATTAGCATTTTATCGAAGCAATGAAAAAGAAAAAGTAAAACACGAAGAAATCCTATTTAGCGTTCTAAATGATTTTCCAAACGGGAAAGAAAAATCAAAAATGGTTCTGCAAATAGAACTGTGGCATATTCATTGGGATATTGAAGAAGGATGGTTAGACTCTGCCAAAGAACGACTCCTTGGTATAAAAAACCCAGAAAAATATGGATCAGATTATGAAATAGAATTCAACTTCCTTTGGGGTCAATTTTACAAAAAATCAAATAATTTAGAACAAATGTGGAAAGCTTATGAAAAGAATTTTAAATTTTCACCTAGGAAAAATTACTTTTTGGGCTTGTCTTACTTAGAATACGTTGCGGAGTACTTTCTTCAGCCCAATTATTCTTCTTTTCTTTATCGAGGGTTTCAAATGCTCCAAAAAGCTGCAGAATTCTTTGATTACCATAATCCTCGCGATTTACTCAAATTGAGTGAAATCTTGGCTAAGCTCATTGAGATTTGTTTTCAATTACATAATGATGACCTCGCGATTAAATACCAAAAACAGCTAAGTGCTTGTCATTCTGTAATTTCCTTCTTTATGCATAAATAAATGTACCAAAATTGAAAAAATTCCTTTTTTTTAATTATTATTTTGGAAACTTTCCAATATTTTCACTAAAAAATTACAAAAAATTTGAAAAAAAAAAGAAATACCATAATTTTTCTTGCCCTTGGAATTTATCTTTAAAAGAACATTCAATATTAGTGTATTTGTAGCAATTAGATCTACAATTAATTCAAAAGGAACATATATATTCAATAAAAACCATGTTATGATTACGAGTCGGGCAAATCTAACTTTTCTTAGAGACTCAGAATAGTCTCGTCTCCCCTCTAGTTGGTTTGCTTCCCCTTATTTCCAATCTAGTTGGGTGTTTAAACCTTGAGCAGGTTTTGCTCATAAACTCCCTCTTTTTATTTTTTAACGCCCGACTCATCTCTTTTATTGAGATGTGATTATTTAAGTCTTTTTTTCCTGATTAAGATTGAAATTAAAACTAATTGGGTTGTTCCAAAAGCTATCACCAAAAAGTTATCATATCCATTAATAAACGGGATATAATATGATCCCAAAACATGAGAACTCTCCAATTTATAACTATCGGGTCCGTTTTCAACGAGTACAATTTGAAGATAAACCAAAAGTGTTTGGATGCCGGTATAGTTGTAATTTAATCTGATATTTGCAACACTTTGATTCAAATCTGAATCGAATATATATTGTATTGATGTATTGTAAGCTGCAGCTTGCTCGTATATAGCAGGATCTATGGAAAAATTAGACAATATGAAATCTGAAGTAGGTCGTTTTTGAAAAATAAATAGATAGAAAATACCTTGATAAAAAGCAGTTAGGTTAATAGCCCAAATTTCGTTGGGATCTAGAGATGTTACATAAAATTTCGTTGAACCTTGCTCCATTCTAAATATTTCGGAATATTGATATTTATCCAGAGTGGAGTCTGAAGAAGAAGTACACACAATGGGCGAGATCTGAATATTCAAGAAGTTTATTGAAAATGAAAGTAAGAGTAAAACTACAATTACACGCTGAATCGATTTTCGATACAATATCCTATTATATTGAGGAAAATATGCTTTCATATTCATTCTTAATTACACCTTAAAGAAAAATTTATAGCTATTTTTTGATTTCTATTTTTTCTTTTGAGTTGTTTTTTTTCTTGTAGTGCTCTTTTTCACAGTTTTTTTCTTGGCGGTACTCTTCTTAGTAGTGCTTTTCTTCACAGTTTTTTTCTTTGCGGTACTCTTCTTAGTAGGGCTCTTCTTCACAGTTTTTTTCTTGGCGGTACTCTTCTTAGTAGGGCTCTTCTTCACAGTTTTTTTCTTGGC